>JACMIS010000394.1 GCA_014381035.1 Armatimonadota bacterium | reverse complement strand
CGCCCCCGTGTGGAAGCGATCATTGCGCCCGGCGGCGATAGCAACACGGTGATCGTTCATACCGCGTCCGGCGTGTTCGAACTCCAGGACGCCGACGCGTCCTGGAAGCCGTTGTATCGACCGGATGGGAACGGTATCTTCGACGGCCTGAACAATCAGATGGTGCGCGTCGGCCCGGGCGGCGGCACGATCCTTTTTCGCCTTTGGGGCAATAAACAGCCGCTCCGCTACCTCGACACGGCGGCGGGTCGCTTCGCGGAGTCGCCAACCCTCTCACCGCCGGATGCCACACTTATCGCGGGCGGCACGCGTGGGGCATGGTATCGAAACGGACAGCGCGACATCGCCTACTTCGTCCCGCTCGGCGCGGACGCCTGCTCTGCCGGTCCGGTGGAGACGGTCGACCTCGCCACGCTCCCGGCGGAACTCGCCCCCGCCGAAAACCGCTCCTTCACGATCACGGGCGCGACGGGTGACACCGTCTGGTTCACGGCCAACTTGCGTCGCCGCCTGACCGATCTCTCACGCAACTCCGACACACACATGCAAAGCGTGATCGGCTACGATCGCGCCCGGCGTCGCTGGACCACGCCGCTCGAACTCGATCCGGCCTTCGGGTCGACGTATATCCCGTTTCTCGGGTCGGACGGCGCGGCTTACATACCATATGACACTTCGGGAAGCGCAGTCTCCCGATATGTCGCCGCGACAGACCGCTGGGAGAAGGTTGCCGCGCCGCTACCGAAGATGGCGGAGCTTGGCGACAGACGCTCCCGCTCCGCGCTGACCTTGATCGCCGCCGGTGGGAAGCGGGATATCTGCCTGACGGATTGGAAGTACCTGTACCGGTACGATAGCGGACGAGAAAAGTGGTCCTACGAGCCGTTGCCGCAAACCCTACAGGACTACGGCGGCATCTCCCCGCGCCAGCAGCGCATCGCGGCGACGAAGGAAAGTTACTGGATCGGGTCGACACAGGGCCTCTGGCGCTACGACATCGCGAAGCGCACCTGGCAGGAACGCGAACTCGCGCAGACTCTCGCCTCCGCTTCGGAAGCGGCGGCCGGGGGAGGCAGAGCGGGGAGTAGCGACAGCATAACCGACGTTTCACTGTATCCTCGCGCCGCCGACAGCCGCTCCGTGTGGGGGACACTCGTTCCCCAGCGCGGCGAACACGGCGCGATCTTCCGGTTCGACCGTGCCACGAAAGCGTTCACGCTCTACAACCAGAGGAACGGTGTCCCGGTCAAAGAGTTCGGCAGCCTGATGAGCGACGGCGACAGTATCTGGATATTCAACCGGGACGGTAGCTACCGACTGGACCCCCAAACCGGCAAAACGATGACGATGTTCCGGAGCCAGTATTCCGAGGATGCGCCCGCCGATGAAGAGGCGCGGCAGTCGCTCCCGGTCGGCTCCGTGATCGCGGTGCAGGAGGACCCCGTGGACGCCAACGCGGCCTATGTTCTTTTGAACAGCGCGGGAGGGACCCTGTATCCCAACGACGCGCAGCCCGCGATTCTCTACCGCGTAGACAGGCGTAGCGGCAAACTGACCCCCCTGCCGATCCCGCCCGCGGTGCTTGCCACACTGAAAGAGCGAAACACCGGGGAACCTTTCTTCACACGTGCGCCGTCGATTGCGGGAAGCGGTGGTCTCCTGGCTGAGCGCGGGAGCAACGGCACGGAGTTGTGGGCGGGCACGACCGCCGGGGTGTTCCGCATCGACCCCGCGACGAACAGCTGGCGACTCGCCGAACTGCCGCCGGGCGTGCCCCGTTTCACGGTCGGTATGATCCTTCCCGCGCCGAACGGGAGCGGAATCTGGATACAGAGCTACAGCGGCGACATATTGCAACTTCCGAACGAGCCTCGGAAGACGGCAAGCGACATCCGAAAAGCACAATAGCACCACAGGTAATATGATGCAACGATGGCAACGGAAACGCGTTCCCGCGAATTGCCGCCGTCCGCGCAGGGCGAGAAAAACAACACTGGAATCTGTTATGAACAAAAGCGAACACGAACCACTACACCCCGACGTAGAAGACTGGGTGCGTCTCGAAACCCGGCGGCAGTTTTTGCGGCGGGGCGGGAATGTGCTCGGCATGGCGGCGTTGAGCAGCCTCGGCTTGG
>JACMIS010000393.1 GCA_014381035.1 Armatimonadota bacterium | reverse complement strand
GGTGACGGTGAACCTGCGTAGCGTCGCGCCGGAGATTGCCGTGCAGAGTATCGCGACCGCGAACGGGCTTGCCCTTTCCCGTCTCGGGGCGATGTTCGTGCTCAGCGAAGGCGTGCCGACCGACCTTGCGACCTACCGTGTTTCCGGGACCGAGTCGTACCGGATGCAGAACACGAAGGCGGAAACCGCGTCCGGTCTCCTCCCGAACTTCCTGTATTCCTACGTGAAAGTGAACGCGGAGCAGAATGCCGTTGTCGTTTCGGCACCCTCCCAAATGCTCGCCAAGATCGGGCAGGACCTGAACAAGGTAGACCTGCCGTCGCCGCAGATCATGATCGAAGCCATCGCCGTTGAGTTCACCGACAACGTCGACCGCGACCTGGGTTTACTGCTCAACAACACCCGCAGTACGCTGGTCAGCACCTTGGATACGACCATCGGCGCATTCACTTACGACACCATCGGGGTCCTCCCGAAGAACTTCGCGCTCACGCTTCGTGCGTTGGAACGAACCGGCAAGGCACGCGTCCGGGCACGCCCGCAACTGGCGGTCGTGAACGGCAACTCGGCGAATATTTTTATCGGGCAACAACGCTTCATCCAAACCCAGACCAACAACTTCGGGCAAACCCAGACGCGGATCCAACCGGTGGACGTCGGCGTGAAGCTGTCGGTGACGCCGCTGACCGGTGGCAACGGCGAAGTGACGACGACCATCGCGCCCGAAGTCTCGAATATCACCGAGCAAGACCAACTGACCGGGTTGCCGGTGCTGTCAACGCGCAACGCGTTCACGACGGTCCGGGTGCGGGACGGGGAGACCATCGTTATCGGAGGGCTGACGCTGAACCAGGAGCAGGTGACGGATCGCCGCATTCCGTACCTGTCCGACATCCCCCTTTTGGGAAATCTTTTTCGGTCGCAAAGCAAGAGCCGGGTGCAAACCGAACTGGTCGTGTTCGTGACCCCGCACATCATGCCCACCGTTCCCGAAGCAGATGCGCCTGCTACGGTGGTTCCGCCAGCGGTAGTGCCACCGATTACCGACCCGCCGAAAGTACCGTAATGTCCCTCCCTTGTTGGGACAAACATCTGGTGATAGGTTGAATCATGATTTGCCCTTATCCGGTTCCGAGTGCGATGATTGCCCCATCTGTCCCCCCCATTTCTTGGAAAGATGCGCTGCGCCAGCCTGCGGATTGGTATCGTGGTAGTGCGGCGGTTCGCATCGCGGATACCGTAATCCGGCATCAGAATCAAGATGGCGGCTGGAATAAGAATGTTGATCCGACACTGCTGACAGCCAAACCGGACCATGCCGAGTCCACGATAGACAACGGCGCGACATGGACGCATCTCATGTTTCTTGCCCGCGTTTATGACGCGACGAATGAAAACCGAATCCAGACGGCGTTTCTTAAAGGCATTGACTACCTGCTTGCCGCGCAGTACCCGAACGGCGGCTTCCCGCAGTATTTCCCGCTACGCAAGGGCTATTACACACACATCACGTTCAACGACGATGCGATGGTCAACGTACTGGGACTGCTACGCGCCGTCACTCGGGGCGACGTGGAATATCGTTTTGTGGATGCCGAACGACGGGCGCGATGCCGCCGTGCGGTGCAACAAGGGGTTGCATGTATTTTGCGTTGCCAGATTGTTGTGGATGGCAAGAAAACAGTCTGGTGTGCCCAGCACGACGAGAAGTCGTTTGCCCCCGCACCGGCACGCGCTTACGAGAAAGCATCCCTCAGCGGTAGCGAGAGCGTCGGTATCGTCCGGTTCCTCATGGGGATCGAAAAGCCGGATGCCGCCGTTCAAGCCGCGATACAGAACGCGGTGGCGTGGTTCGAATCCGCAAAACTAAGCGGGGTACGCTACGAGGAACGTAAATTGGTTCTGGACCCGTCGGCACCGCCGTTGTGGGCGCGTTTCTATGAACTGGGAACCAACCGCCCGATCTTCAGCGGACGGGATGGGGTCGTGCGCTACCGTCTCGAGGAGGTCGAAAAAGAACGCCGCGAGGGCTACAACTGGTACACGACTTCGCCGCAGGAATTGCTGTCCAGCGAATATCCGGCGTGGAAGGCACGAATCGGACGCTGAAGGATCCCGTTGTAGGCCTTTAGCGTCCGATTACTTGAACGACGGCAGGATGATTCCGCGCATGATGATCTTTTGCGCGAACATGAACACGATCAGCGTCGGGAGTGCCGCGAGGGTCAGTGCCGCCATGATCACATACTGTGGCGCGGACGCTTGCAGGTCGTACAGCCAGACCATCAGCGTCCACATCTTCGGGTCCTGACAAACGACCATCGCGAACAGGAACGCGCCGTAACTCGCCGTGAACGCGTTGAGTGCGATCACCGAAAAGATCGGGAGCGAGAGCGGCACCGTGATTGTACGGAACATGCCGATTTCGGTCGCGCCGTCCAAAATACCCGCCTCGTACAACTCTTTCGGCAAGGAGTCGAAGAAGCCTTTGAGCAGAAAGATCGAGAAGCCGTTCGCGAGACCGGGCAACACCAACGCCCAGAATGTATTAAGCAGGTTCAAATCGCGAAGCAGAAGGAAGTTCGGGATCATGGCCACTTCCGCCGGGAATGCCATCGTCGCGAGCAGGAACAGGAGCACCTGATACGCATACGGAAGCGGATAGCGCGAAAGGGCGTACGCGCACAGGGGGTTGACGATTACGGCAGAAAGAATCGCGAGCACACAGAAAATGACCGTGTTCGGCACCGCGTTGCCGTGCAGAAAGATGTACCCCGCGACCGTGCGGAAGTTGCGCGTCGCGTAATCGTTGCGTAATTCGCCCGCGTGCTCCCGTACATAGTCTTGGTCGAGTGCGGCTTGCGGGGGCTGAACTTGCGCTGTCCCTTCCTCGAACGGAGCACGTCGTCTGTCACGTGTGGCAGTCGAAACGGTCTTCTCATGGTTTCTGCTCCAACGCCATCGGTTCTCAGGCGTTTCGGCGGTGAGGGCATCTACGGGCGCGGCTTCAGCCACGAACGCGATCCAGTCGGACTTCATGCCGGGGTCGCTCGGGACCGTAGCCGGAAGCACGGCGGTCGCGGATTGCGGCTGATTCCTTTTGGTCAAGAACGTCCGCCACGCCTTCAGCCCGAGTACGTTTTGCTCGCCTTCCTCAATATGCGGAACGGGAAACTTATCAATGGCGATCATGCGAAGGGGAAGTTTAGTTCGCACAAATGTTTCCCAGTCGGAGCGTTGTTTCGCCTGCATTGGCGCGAGATAGGGGAGCGTAACCTTCGACCAATCCGAAAATCGAGTCTCCCATGCGGTGTTCAGTGCCGCTAAATCTTCTTCGTACACTTCCTGCCGGAGCCAGGCACGAAACAGCGGATCGGCGGTGGCTGTGACAAGCATGTGATCCGGGAGGGTTTCACGGAACGCGTACCAGTCGCTTACTTTCGGTTTTGTCAGGTCGGGGGTCCAGTCGCGCAATGCAGTCCGCTCGAACGGCGGCGTGACGGTGTCGAATGATACGCTTTCTTCTGTGTACGCTTCATTCAAGGCGCGAATATCGTCCCTGAACTTCGTTCGCAACCAGTCGCGGTATTTTAGCAGAAGCAGACTAGGCGCACCGTCATGCTCCCCGAAACCGGCTTTGCGGTCGGTGGACGGTAATGTTTTTTGAAAGTTCGCCCAATCCTTCGCCAACCCTTCATCCATCCCCCCGGCATCTTTGGGTGGGGCGACACTGACTGGCTTATCGAAGTTTGCACTGTACGTCGCGTTGATGTCGTCGAGGTTGTTGGCGTACTTGTCTTCGGCGTATTTGTTGAACAGTGCGGCGTCATCGTACAGGTAGCGAGGGATTAATGCGCCGGGGGTGAAGTCGTTGTAATCGTTCTGCGACTTCATGCCCGTCCCGACCATGAGCAGAAACGGGTACACGGTCGTGATCGCGCCCAGGATCAAAACCACATAAATTGCGGCGATTCCCAGACGTGTCTTCGGCGATTTGCTACCAATACGGGCGATATGAGGCATTTGAGTTAGTGGTTAGTGATCCGAATCAGGCTTCTGCAACACCAGACCTGTTGGTGCTACTTCCGGTTAGTGACCACTAACCAATGGTCACTAACCATTAATTACTTCTTCTTGCTGGAACGTTCGGCGAGAAAAGCGGCTTCAGCGGCTTCCAGATCCTTGGCGGAAAGCCGTTTTGCGGCACCTTCCTTATCCAGTTGTACATCTTTTAGCGCGACTAAAATCGTGTATTGAAGTGGGAAGTTTTTCTCTTTATCAGAAAGACCGCCCCGCGCTGTCTCGGAAAGCCGGTCCGAGTATTTCTTTCGTTCCGCAACCTCGTTCTCGGTATGTCGCGTGCGAATCGCTTCCGGGAGCGATTCGCGGTCTATGAGAATACTTGCTTCTTCGCCATAGACTTTCAAAATGCTACCACGCAGGTTGGCGAAGTGCGGGAAGTACAGGTTGCTCTTGGAGTCGGCGGGAGTCGTGTCGCGGGCGATGATAGCGACGCTATCGCCTGCCTGGTAAGTGTGTGCCATGAAATCAGTGGTCTCGCTTTTATCGGAGGGAGTATATACCGTATATTGTACAGCAACCGGCAATCGGCGGCAACGGGAAGTGTTTGGATAGTGAACCCTAACGCCTACTCGCTTCCTGTCACGGCGTAAGCGGCGTTGGTGCTGAAGATTCGTTTAGCCAGTGCGTTGACTTGCGCGACCGTGATCGCGTCTATCTGTGCGTCATAGTCGGACTCGAAGGTCGCCCCGAGCCCCATCACCTGTGCGTACCCGAGCGCGGAAGCCCGGTCCGTAAGCCGTTGCCGTTCGCGCCGATGCCTGCCCTTGAGGAATATTTTCGCCCGCGCCAGTTCGTCGTCCGTTACCGGGCGACTGCCGTCGGCGAGGGCGGTGAGTGTGGCGACAACAGTCTTCTGTGCGAGCTGCGATGGCGGTATGGTGCCTGACACCGACGCGATCCACAGGCTTTGCTCGCGCCCCGCTTCGATGCGCGAAACGATGTCATAGGCGATGGGCGTGTCGTCGCCCGAACGGTCGCGTAGCGCGAAGAGACGGCAGTCTTTCCCGCCGCCGAGTACCGCATCCAGAACATGGAGTGTCGCCGCGGTTTGTACCCCCTCGGTGGTTCCGGGCGCGACGAACCCGACGAGGGCGAGTCGGCTTGGCGCGGCGCGGCGCAGGTCGAGCGGCTTTAACCCTTCGGGAATGGCATCGGTAGCTACTATCGGCAGGATCATCGGTTTTGCCGCCTTGCCGGAGTCGCGCCATGCCTGCCAGTCGCCCGCCGCTAGTGCGGAGCGGATCATTCTTTCCGCATCGTCCGCCTCGATATTACCCGCGACAACGAACACGGCGCGACGGGCGTCCGCACCGACGGTTTTCGCATAAAAACGGCGCAGATTCGCCGGGGTCGCGCCCGACAGACTTGCCGGATCGCTGAGCGGGTCGCGACCTGTCGGAGAGGCGACAAAGATGCGCCCACGTAATCGGGCTATCGCCTCCGAAAGCAAGCCGTCCGTGCGGACGGAACGCTCGCGCTCGACATCACGCTTGGCGTTTTCCACGACTCCCGGCAAAAAAAGCGGGGTCGAGACGATGTTCAGAAGCAGGGTTTGCGCGGCGATCTCCCGCTCCGCCGCCCCGCTCAGGGTCCACAGTTCGATGTAATCTCCGGTACTCCAAACGCCCAGTGCGCCGAATTTGCCGATGTCGCGGGCGAGCAGCCATGCCGATCGGCTTCCCGCCCCACCTGCCCAGGTTCGCGCCAGCAACGCCGACAAGCCGTTTTCCCCGGCGGCGTTCTCGTCCGCGACCCCGACCCGGAAAAACGCCTCGATGACGACGTTCGTCTCCTCCGGCTCTCGCGAAACGATCAACGTCGCGCCGCCGGGCAATTCGCGCACCGTCACTGTCTGCCCGTATGTGGTCGAAACGAGTGACAGGAGCAATACGGCAACGGCAAAAAATCGTTTCATTTTACCGCCTCTGCCTCGGAGAAAGCCGGAGCACTCGCCGCCGCGCCTATGGCAGATAAACCGATCACCGCCACCCTTCGCTTCGGTGGGGTGACATAATTTTCCAGCAATCGGGACATATCGGCGACCGATACGGCACGAACGCGCTCCGCATATTTTTCGGCGTAGCCATCCGGGGCGTTTAGCATATCGAGGTATGCCAGGTATTTCGCTTCGCCCTCCACGGTCTGCCGTGGGTATTCCGCTTCCCCGATGGTTGCCGACTTCGCGCCCTCCAACAGATCCTCCAATGACGCGTCGCCGTTCGCAAAGCGTGCTTTCAGAGTTTCCAGTTCGGCAATGATGGCGTCTTCGATCTGTCCGATGTCTCGTTTCTCGCCAGTCGCGTGGATGACGAATAGGGCACGGTCGGCTTGTGGCAGATATTCCGCGTATACCGAGGTCGTATTTAACTTTCTGTCGCCCGTCAACCGGTCGCCGAGAATCCCACCCAAGCCGCGTGCCAGTAATGTCGCCAGAACGTCGCACGCCGCCGCGTTACTCGGGTCGGTCTGCAACCGTGGCGCATGAAAACCGAGATACACCGTCGCCAGTTTCCGTGCAGTTTGCTCGTCGTCGGTAAAGAGTGGGGCACGAAGGGGCGCGTTTGTGGTGGGGGGCGCGTAGTCAGCCGTCCGCGGGGGGATCGGGGATGGGGCAACTGTGCCACTGACCACTGACCACTGACCACTGACCACGGATTTCACTTCCTCCGCCGTGACGGGACCGGACACGGCGACGGTGAGGTTCGCCGGTTGATACCGCTTCGTATGGAAGGCACGCAGGTCGTTCGCCGTAAACCGCTCGACATTGGCACGCGAACCCATCAGCGGTCGGCTGTACGAATCGTTGGGCGCGTAGGCGATGGTTGCGAGTGCCTGTAATCCCAGTTTCGCCGTTTCGCTCTGGGCGACGTTCATTTCACGAAGAATAACAATGCGCTCCATCGCCCAATCCGTTTCCCGGAACGCCGGTTTTTGCAGGAGTTCGCCCCACGTCGCGAGGGCGTCTTTCCATCGCTCGGGCAACACACAGACACGAAACGCCGTCCCGTCGCGCAAAGTTTGTGCGAAAGCCTCGCCGCCCATCCGTTCAAAGCGGGCGTCGAACGCTCCGGCGGGTTGCGATTCCGTTCCTTTGAAAAGCATATGCTCCACGGCGTGCGCGAGACCGTTTTCGTCCGAAGTCTCCTGCCCTGAACCCGCCCCACGCACCCGAATCTCGATAGCAACGAGGCGGGCGTTGGGGCGCGGAGAAACGAGCAAGTGAATCCCGGACGGAAGCACCTGCCGCACCACAGGTGTTACGGGTGGTGGCGCAACAAGCGCGGCGGCGATAAGAGCGGTAGCAACGACGAACATAGACTCACCTGTTCGCCCTTGTTGTTGCCCTTTCCTGTTAGGTCGGCTCACCGGTTTTGTCGGCCTCGGTTTCCTGCCATCGTTCCCAATCGGCGGGTGTATCCACGTCGAACGCGCCACCAGGGAACGGAATGCTGATCGCGTCGCCCGTCCTTCGGCATCGCTCGATGACCGGTTTCGCGCCACCGGAACCGGTGAGTGTTGCGAGTTCGGGAAGCACACTCCGTTCAAATAAGCAGGGGACGCCCCAGGCATCGCCATATTCGGCGGCAACGATCTTCTTTTCGGTCGCACGGTACGCTTCGCAGAGACGGAGCAGAAGTGTCTCATCGACCAGCGGTTGGTCGCAAACCAGAAGGAGCACCGCGTCGAAAAAAATATCGCTGGCGAGCACCGCGGCGATCCCGGTGCGAATCGAACTGCCCATTCCGGCCTGCCAATCGGCGTTGAATACGGGGCGGGCAAATGGCACTGGCTGCAATGCGGCTTCCACCGCGGCGGCGTTCGCGCCGGTGACAACCACCACGGGTGAGGAACCGATATCCCCAGCACTGCGGACGGCGCGGGCGACGAGCGGCTCCCCCTGATACCGAAGCAGTTGTTTGGGTTCCCCCAATCGCGTCGAGCCACCCGCCGCGAGGATCACGGCGGCGACAGGTAATGGCTTCACTGCGTCGCCAACGAACACGTCACTTTTTCCGTTATCTGCAAAGGCACTTCGGGCTCAGTATCGTCGCGCCGATGAATCGTATCGGCCCGGTCGCGCAACGCGCCGCCGCGCCGTCCGGTCATTGCCGCTTGAATTTCAGCGATCACCGACAGCGCGATCTCTTCGGGGGTGTTCGCGCCAATATCGAGTCCCACCGGCGCGTGGAGTTTGTGTAGCTCTTCCGGGGTGAAGGATTCCCCGCGCCGGGCAAGTTCGGTGAGAAGGCGATCCGCCCGTTTGCGCGGACCGAGCACACCGACATACCGGGCGGGAGACCGAAGGATCGTCGGCAACAATGCCAGGTCATCGAGGTATTGATGCGTCATCAGCAAGACCGTCGTGTCGGTATTCGAAACAACACCGGTCGATAAATCCTCCGTCAAACCGGTGGTTACACTGTCGGCTCCGGGGAAGCGGTGAGCCATCAGTGTGGCGTTCGCGGGAGTGCGCGGGGCGACAACTGTGACATGCCATCCCAACTCTTTTGCGAAGCGGATGACAGGGAGTGTATCGTGTCCGGTGCCGTAGATAACGAGCGGGGGAGGCGGAACAATCGCTTCCCAGAAGACGGACACCGCCGCGCCGCCCTCCTGAACATAAACCGTGTTGCGCGAAATACCCGCCGCGAGGACGGTGGTCGCATCCCGTATCAGTGCGCGGCGTAGTGTCCCATCTGCCACCGTCCCACCGGTCTCGTTCGCGCTGTGCCAGATTCGTTGCCCGATCCATTCCGGGCGGGTGGGAGATTCATAGATGGTTGCGGCAGCACCGGCTTGCCGCGCGGCGAGGCAACGGCGCGAAAACGCGAGTGGTCCCGGCTCGCTTCCATTACCCGGCAATCGCTCCAGCAAAACCCGGACGATTCCATTGCAGCCGAGACCGAGACCCCACGCCATATCATCGTCTTCGTCGGTTGTGGAGTCGTAGGTAACCAGTGCATACCCGCTCGACTCGGTGCGCCACCACGCTTTGCGTAGCACGTCGCCTTCCAGACAGCCCCCGCTGATTCCGCCCGCTACCCAGCCGTTCTGGCTGACGAGAAGCCGCGCCCCGGTGCGCCGGTACGTGGAGCCACGCACCTCGACTACGGTCGCTAGTACCGCTTCCTCACCGCGCTCGCGCAACCGCTCGGCGGCGTTCAAAATTTCCAGTAACTCTTTCATGACGATGACTACTAATGCATTTTCTTTTTGTCGGGTACCCTCCGGGTGGCGGACGGTCCGCGGAGGACAAACAAAAGAAAAGATCCTGTTCTAACCCATCACCTTATCCGGGGTGATCGGGAGCTCTCGTAATCGCTTACCGGTCGCGTTGAAAATAGCGTTCGCGATTGCCGCCGGAACGCCGCAAATACCGATTTCGCCGATACCGCGCACGCCGAGACGGTTGATATGCGGATCGGGGATATTGATGAACTCTACCTGGATATTCGGCACGTCCGCATTTGCCGCCACATGGTAATCCGCCAGATTCCGCATCACCGGGCGACCGTTACGCGGGTCGTACAAAGTCTCCTCCGACATCGTCATGCCGATACCGAATCCGACGCCGCCCATGATCTGGTTCCGCGCCGTTTTCGGGTTCAGGATCGTTCCGGCATCCATCACCGAAGCCCAATCCAGAATACGCACGGTCCCCAGTTCGGGGTCCACACGCACCTTACAGAACTGTGCTCCGAACGAATGGAACGCGTATTTGTCGTCGTCCCGGTCCTTTTCCGATTTCGGCTCGACGCGCACGCAGGGAGGCTTCTGACTTTGTTTCAGTCCGCCGTTATCGCGTGCCGCCTCCATCGTTGCCGCGCGTGCACACGCTTCGACATACGGTTGCCCGGTGCGCTTGACCACGGCGGCGAGCGTTTCGCCGATTTTAGGATCGCTCTTCAGAAAAACGCGACCGTCGCCGAACCCAAGTTGCGCTACAGCACGCCCCTTGAGCGGCGATTTGGCATCCGCAACCGCGAGCGTCGCAATGGCTTGCAGTGCCATTTCCGCCGCTTCCACCGCCGCTGGCGCGATGGACGCCTGTCGGACCTTCGGAGTGCCGTCGCCTTGCTCATCGAAGCCGCCGCCGCCTCTGGCGCCGATGCGGAGGAGTCGTGGTGGCCCGACGTGAAGGTCGTGCCACGCCAACTCCGTGAGCTGCTGCGCCTTCGTCGTTGAATACGCGCGCGATCGCCGCTACCGAAAATGTCTAACGACACTGGCCTCTTGACGAGACCTCCATGAGCGGGTGTAGAACAGAGGGGTTCCGCGGAACGGAGCAGAGAAGGCCTAGCACCAACGTCACTGGAGGTGTCATGGTCCGGCTGCATAAGGTGTTCGGAGT
>JACMIS010000392.1 GCA_014381035.1 Armatimonadota bacterium | reverse complement strand
CGAGCCGAGCAGCGAATACGCATACGCCACGGCGGGGTTCTGGTACCGGCGCACGATTTCGTCGAAAGCGTTCGCGTCGCCGCCCGCCGCCTGCCCGATCAGAGTTTGGATGTCCTTCATATGAATAAGCCCCACGGAAAAGAAAAAAGGTGACATTATGCCGCTGCGCCTCAGACGTGAAGGATTCACCCGCCCGGTTCCCGAAAGGTGTTCGCTGGGAAACGACCATTCGGTCCTCGGTCAAATCCTTGACTACCTTGATGTAGCCGCCCTATCGTTGAGAGGAAAAAATATGCCGTCTATAAACCTTGTCCGCGCCTGTGTTCTCGCTGCCGTCACTTTTTGTGGTATGTCTCCTGCCTTCGCGCAGGCGACCACCTACACCGCGCGGGATGCGGGTGCGCCTAATCTCGGGGTCAACCGCGCCAACGTGCCGAACAGTGACGCCGCCCGCAACCTTTTTGTCGCGGCTATCGGAGTCGCCCCGACGATAGAAGATTTTGAGAGCGCGACGCCCGGAGCCTATACAACCTTCGCGGGGAACGGTTACGACATAGATTTCGGTGCCAACGTCCTTCTGACCCAGCCGAACATCCTAGATAATACGGGCGGCTTAGGCAACGCGACCGGCGGCTTCAACACAACAACCGGAGGCGCGAAACGCCTGCGTAGCAATCCAGGCAACGATACCGCGCAACCGGTCGTGATCACTTTCACATTCGACGTTCCGCAAAGATTTTTCGGTGCCTACATCAGCGGTCTGGGGACCAGCCCGTCGCAAGGAAATATTGCCCTGGGTTTCAACGAAGCGAACGCTTCTTCGTTTGTGCTCAACCCGAGTGACCGCACTGGCGGCGTCCAGTTTTTCGGGCTGATCGCCGAGCAGGGGCAGACATTCACCACTGCCACCTTCACATTCAGTCCGCCGAGTGACGAACTGTTCGTAGTGGATGATGTGTTCTACAGCCTGACACCCCCGGTCGTCGTTCCGGAGTTGCCCACCGGCGGCTACGCACTACTTTCCGGTGCGCTGATGATCGGTGTCGCGCTACGCAAACGGCAATAGACGGTGTTTGCTCTGTTGCCAGATGTCCTTATTGTGGTATAGTGTTTTCCAAGCAATGCCCGAAACACGCGCCAACGCCAATAGCATCATCGAATCCGCCACGCCTTTTGTGTCGGCGACGTTCGGTGCCGGTTTGTTCTGGCGGGAGTGGTATGCCTTTGGATATTACTTTTATCCAGGGCAAACAAAAAAAACGGGCGCAGAACAAACAGTTTGAGCAAAGACGCTGAACCAACCGCGAATCGAAAAACCGCGAGAAACCTGCCCGGACACAAAACGGGCAGGTTTTTTTATGCGAAAAATCGAACGCACTATCCTGTGAGGAAACGAACACCGACCGTGAGCCGAACACAACCTATCGCCTCCGACAAAACTTGTTTTGTCGCGGAACAACCTATGCCGGAACTGAACACTATTGACGATGACGCGACTCTTTCCGGTGCCCTGCCGCTCCCGACGCCCCGCGAACTGCTCGCGATGTACCCGCCGACCGATGCCGCACTTAAAACGGTCGAACGCGGGCGGAGCGACATCCGGCGGATTTTGCGCGGCGAGGACGAGCGGCTTTTAGTCATCGTCGGTCCCTGCTCGATCCACGCACCGGACGAAGGTCTGGAATACGCCGAAAAGTTAGCCGCATTGAACCGGGAGTTGTCCGACCGGCTCGCGATTTTGATGCGAGTGTATGTCGAAAAGCCGCGTACCACCGTCGGGTGGCGCGGCTTACTCAATGATCCGCGCATGGATGGTTCGTTCGATATGGCAGAAGGCTTGCGGGTCGTGCGGCACTTATTTACCACGGTCTCCGAATGGGGTTTGCCGGTCGCTACCGAACCGCTGGACCCACTCGCCCCGGCTTTTCTAGGCGATCTGGTTGCGTTCGCCGGGATCGGTGCGCGCACCACGGAATCCCAGCCTCACCGGGCGATGGCGTCGGGGATGCCGTATCCGGTCGGATTCAAGAACGGAACGGGCGGGAGTATCCAGGTCGCGGTCGAGGCGATGCTTTCGGCACGCGGGCGACATTCGTTCTTCTCGGTAGACGACGCCGGACATTGCTGCCTGAAGCGCACCGAAGGCAACCCGGACACGGTTCTGATCCTGCGCGGCGGCAAAGTCGTGGACGCGCAATCCGGACCCAAAGGACGCTATGCGGGCAACTACGATTTCGCGTCGGTGTCGGCGGCGGGACGCGAGCTCTCCGATTCCGGACTACCGACCGCCATGGTGGTGGACTGTTCGCACGCCAACTCCGGGTACGAACCGCAAAACCAGTTAGTGGTCTGCGAATCGGTCGCCCGTCAGCGCGCAGAAAACCGCGAGGCGCATGTCACTGGCGCGGGACGGATCGTCGGCGTGATGCTGGAGTCCTATCTGGAAGCAGGAAAGCAGAAGCTCCCCGACAACCCCGAGGAGTTATCGTTACTGCGCCGGGGCGTTTCCGTCACGGACGCGTGTCTGAACTGGAGCGACACGGAAGCCTTACTGCGACGATTGGCAGGATAAAACAGTCCTGTACATGTTCAGGGCTACGATCTAAGCAAGGTGATCGAGCATCTCCATGGTCACTTCGTGCTGGAAACGCTCGCTGCGGACATAACGTTCCATCTCCTCGACGCAATAATCCGCCAGTCGCTGTATCTCGTTGCCGATGGAACCGGCGATATGCGTGCTGACAAGGACATTCCCGAGTTTTAATAAGGGGGCATCCTCGGAGGTCGGCTCGGGATGCGTCACGTCCAGAAGGGCGGTCAGGTCGGCGCGGCTACGCATCGTTCCTTCTAACTCGGCTTCGTTCACCGTCCGCCCGCGCCCGGTGTTGATAAACGTCGCGCCCAAACGGAGGCGGTTGAACAGATCCGCGCGCAGTAACCCTGCTGTCTCATCCTTGTCGGGTAAGTGATTGGAAACAACGTCGGCACGCGCGAACGCCGTTTCCAGCGAGACACACTCGACGCCTAACCATGCTGCGTCCTCCGCGCTAATATAGGGATCGTAAACAAGTACTCGCAATCGGAACGGCTTGAGCAGACCGATCAACATCCGGGTAATCGCTCCCGCGCCGAGCAACGCCACGGTCGCATCATAGTTGCCTGCCCCCCTGTATGCCGTTTGAAACGTCGCGCCCCCCCGATGTTCCCGAATGTTGCGGAAGTAGCCTTTATTCGCGAGTAATATCTGGCTCAGAACGAACTCCGCAACCGGGATAGCGTTCGCCCGCCAGCCGCTGACGACACGGACTCCGCGATCCAGAAGCGGACGCGCGAAACCCTGCACGGACCCCGCCGCGTAAAAAACGACCTTCAATCGGGGGAGCTCCTCTAACTGCTCGCTCGTCCACAGCGGCATTCCCCACGTGGAAAATAGCATGTCGGCATCGGCAATAGGGGATAAAGATGTTGCGAGTGAGGAAGGAGCAATAATCTCCGGCAACAGTTCGGTTTGTGTCGCGATCCGCTCACGATGTGCCGCGGTGTATATCTTGTTTAGAAAGTTAGGATCACCCAATAGTACCGATTTCATCATTTGTTTGGTTCTTCTTTAATGACGGGGGTGACCCCCCCGAGCAATAACGACCTTCTAACCGCGAGATTGTAGCACGATTCTTGGACAGGAACCGTTCCGGTCAAGGAAAATGAACGTCGGACAATGAACTAACGGCTATGTCGCGGTATGCTCGCTCTTTCTTCTGGTTGATTGTCTCATTATTTTGGACGCTTCACGCTTCCGCCTCTGCGGACGAGGGCTTGCAACGGATGCGGACGCGCGGTGTTTTGCGTGTCGCCACCGATGCCACCTATCCCCCGTTCGAATATATGCAGGGCGGGAAGATTGTCGGGTTTGATAAGGAAATCGGCGACGAGATCGGGCGCGAACTCGGAATCCCGGTCGAGTATGTTTCCATGGAATGGTCCGGCGTCTTCGCTTCGCTGGAAACCGGTCAGTGCGACATCATCATGGCGGGCGTGACGATCACCGAGCCGCGCAAAAAAGGGAACGCGTTTACCCGTCCCTATTTCCTGTCCGGTCAGGTACTCGCCCGTCGCAAGGGAAATACGAAGATTTCCCGTCCGGAGGACCTTCTGCAAGAAAATCGCATTGTCGCGGTCCAACAGGAAACCACCGGGCAGTTCGCGATGGAGAAGCGCGGGATGCCGAAAGACCGCCAGCACCGCTTCGATACATTGCAGGACGCGCTTCTGGACACTCGCAACGGCAACTCCGAGGCGGCGGTCGGCGACCTTCCCGTTTTGATTGACATGATCGCGAAAGGCTACCCGGAGATGGAGGTCGTTCCCGGCAAGCCGTTCGTCGAGGAGAACCTCGGCATCGTGGCGCGGCGCGACAGTCGTGATCTCGTCTTCGCTATCAACGCGGCACTGGAGCGCATCATGGCGGACGGTCGCTATGCCCGCATCTACGAGAAGTGGATGAAGGAGCCGATGACACTGACGTCGCTGGCGAAACTGGAAACGGTCAAATCAGACGGGACCGTGATTCCCGAAGCGATACAGACGGCGGCGACAGTAACGCAAAAACCCGGCACGTCCAACGATGCGAAATCGGAAAAAGCGGTCAGCGGTTCGGCGTTTACCATCCGCTTCGATGTGTTGCGCGACGCACTCCCACTCCTGCTTAAAGGCGCGGGACTGACACTGATTTTGACCGTGTGCACACTCCTGGTCGGGACACCCGCCGGGCTGTGCATCGCACTGGCGCGGCTGTCGGGGATTCCGCCTCTACGCGCCCTCGCCACCGTGTATGTGGAGTTGGTGCGCGGAACGCCGCTCCTGATGCAGATCTACGTGATCTATTTCGTATTTCCCGCGCTGGGTCTGTCGCTGCCCCCGTTCGCGGCGGGGCTTGCCGCACTGTCGTTCAACTCGGCGGCGTATGTCGCGGAGATATTTCGGGCGGGTATCGAGAGCATAGATTCGGGACAACGCGAAGCGGGTCAGGCACTCGGCATGACCGGCGCACAAACGATGCGACATATCATTCTGCCACAGACCATCCGCCGGGTCCTGCCCCCGCTCACGAACGAAGCGGTTGCACTGCTCAAGGACTCGTCGCTGGTTTCCGTGGTCGCGCTTTCCGAGTTGATGCGCGTCGGCAAGGAAATCGCGACCACGGCGGGTGCCCCGACCACAATCTATCTCGCGGTCGCCGTTTTGTATCTCGTGATGACTCTCCCGCTCACCTCACTCGTCCGGCACCTGGAAAGCCGCTG
>JACMIS010000391.1 GCA_014381035.1 Armatimonadota bacterium | reverse complement strand
TATTAGCCGTCATCCATGCGACATCGGCATCAGTTCTTCACCCGAATCGGACTCGACGAAACACACCACTTCTATCTCGCTATTCGTTCTGTTTTCTTTTTTGTCCTTCGCGGACGGCGGAAACTGCGTTTCCGCTGCGTTGCCGCCGTCCGCGAAGGACAAAAAAGAAAAAGACGACTAAAGACTTACCGAAACGTCCAGCGAATCCCAGTTCCCGCGTGCGGCGGGCGACATCCTCGCTTTCGCGCCGCCGGGGCGGAACGTCAGCGTCGCGGTCGTCGCCCCCTCCTTCGGGTCCAAACCTAACGGTCGCGACGAATAGGGTCCCGTTTCTTTTAGATGGAGCGATCGGGGACTATTGCCGCCGATCAGTCGTGCGCTGATGCGATAGGTCCCGACCGGAACATTGTTGATATAAAAGCTCGTTCGGCTGGACTCCTTGACAGGGCGGCGTACCACAATTGCTTTACCCGTGCTGCCGTCGAACAACTTCCCCTCCGGCGACAGGGTGACTTCGAGTTCAGAGCCATCCGGCAGATTCTTGTCCCCATCAAAGCGCGGGTCGGCGATATAGTAGCTGACGCTGAGGCTACCTCCGTAGTAATTCCCGCTGTACTGTGGTTGGTCGCTCGCGGAGTCGCGGTCGCCGACCCCGTAAGGGAGCAGGACCCAGTTCTCGACCAGACCACCTGCCGTCGCGAACGAATCCGCTTCGCCGTCGGCGGGATGCAGACCGAATGACGCGCGACCGTCGGCGTAATCCTGTGTAATAGTCGCCGTGTAGAATGACGCCGCCCCCCACGGCACCGCGACCTCATAATAGCCCCTGGCATCGCTTTTCGCGGACGCCCCGGAGTAGAAGCCCCCCGCCGACGAAGAACGGACTCCGATCACGGCACCCGCGAGCGGTCGTTCCTTGCTATCTTTCACGTAGCCACGCACGACGCCGGGTTTGAGGGCAAGTTTAGCGAACGACGGCATCGGCGGCATGGCGCTCTTCATCACATTGATGCAGTATTGGTTCGGGGTCATTGTGAAAGACAGAACGGACGCGGGAGAACTATTCGATGCGGACGTTTTATATGGCTCCGGAACCGGCGGCGTAACAACATGTTCAGGCTGAAGATCCTTGAAAATCTGCCCGATGCTATACTCCGCATCGGCGGGCTTGCCGGCTTCCGCCCTTGAAGGCTCGTTCTTCGCCGGTAACATCTCGGTCCATGCCAGGATCAACGCCTCCTCGGTCGGTACCCAGAACCCGATCAGTGCTCGCCGCGTCGGTTTGGTTTGTAGCGCGGTAACGAGCGTAAACGGTCCGATTTTAGCGTCCGGTTCGCCTTCCGTGTATTCCCAGTTGCCGCGCCGTAACGTCGCGCCGATCTGCGATTTTATATCGTTCGCTTTCGCGCCCTTCTTGCCAGTTTCCCAGACCAGCAGTTCGGTCCGCCCCTGCTTTACCGTATCCCCGGCGGATTCCATCATGGTCCGCAGTGCTTTGGTCACTTCCTCGGGCACCTGTCTGGCGCGGACACGCACCGCTCCAGCAGGAACCGTCCCACCGGACAATTGCGATGTCGAAACGGTGTCCGCTTCTTGCGCTCGAACGGGGGATTCGGTGAGAACCGTGACCGTAAGCGGGATTGACAGCGCGGTCAGACCGAATCCGACCGCAAGTGCCGCTCGGGTGATGCTGCTCTGAATGTAGTTCGGAGAAACGTGGTTGATATTCATTGACTTCTTTCCTTTTAAATTCATAATGCCGACGCCCGGTACGGCTTAGACGTGCCCTGCTCCCCGGCGTCGTTACAGGGTCATCATAAACGGGCAGCGTGTACAGAGCGTGTACAAAACGTGAAAAGGAAGGAAGTCAAAAATATTTCAAAAAGTTCAGGGACGAGTGGTGCTCTTGACTGGCTTTTCGACGAGGGTATAGTGCGTAAACAGATCGTTGGTCAAATCCATCGGTTTCGGACCGTTATCCCAGCCCAGTGCGTGCCCCATCTTGCGTGCCGCCTCGTCATCGCTACGGTCGAATGCGAGCACTTTAAATCCTGCCGCCTCCCATTGCGACACCGAGAAGGGGGATTTGCCGTCCGCCCACGGCTTGTATGCTTCGCCGGGCTTGCTCGGTGCGGGCGAAAGATTGTAGATCAACACCACACAAAAACCGATGCTGATGAATGAAACGCATGGAGGGACGGATAAAGAGTCTGCTTCCTCGCGGCGACAAAGGAGTCCTATGAATCACCGCTACGAATGTAGACTCCGATTCCTTCCGATTTGTCATGCAGCAAAACAGCACGGTAGGTGACAATGATGCAGCGTAACTTCGTTTCCGCTACGTTGCCGCCGTCCGCCACCTGGAGGGTACCGACAAAAGAAAAATTACTCTTCAGTGACC
>JACMIS010000048.1 GCA_014381035.1 Armatimonadota bacterium | reverse complement strand
TCGGCGGCGGTGGCAGTTTCGCGAACGCCTCCGAAACGCAGATCCTATCCACCTTCCCGCGGACCTTCCCACCGAACTTTTACGGTGGTGCGCAACTCCGGGCTCCGGGCTACGCTTATCTGGTGGGAACCTCCATGGCATGTCCGCAGGTGACGGGTGCGGTCGCATTGCTTGCGGCGGCGGGAGCAACCGCTGCCGAGATACCGGGTATTTTAACGGAAACCGCGACGCCACTTCCCGACCCCACTCAGGTGAACCCTTTTACCGGTCTGCGTATCACATCGCGCTCCGCCTATGGGGCAGGTTTGTTGAATGTTGCCAAGGCTCTGCAACCGCGTATCACTTTGCTGGGCGGTGAGCGATTCGGTGACAACGACATCCTGGGATCTTCCACCAGTGATCTCGGAACTACGTACTTCCGTCGGCAGACGTTCGATGTGCGTATAGCTGGCGTCGGCAACCTGATCCGCGAAATCAGCAGCGGCGGGAATAGCTCACTCACCTACCAACTGGAATATGCGACCACGCCCGGTTCACCGCAACCAGCGGTGGCGATTACCGGCTCCGCTCTGCCGGCACCGGTGGGTGGCGAGTCTCCGTTCGTCACCAAGGCGTTTCCTTTGCCGGTCACGACTCCCAGTCTTCCGCGCGAGAAGTACAAGGCATCGCTTACTTTGAGATACCGGAACATCATCTCGACCCAGACCTTGTTCTTCGAGGTGCTCGATTACAACCAGCCAATCGGTCTGACACTGTTTTCCATTCCTTTCAAACCGGATGCGACGAACCCACAACCGGAAAAATCGGTATTCTCTCTGGATTCAGGCTTTATTCTTTATCGCCACGACCCGCTGGCGAATGAATATCGACGCTTCCTTCCCAATGACGAATCCAATAATAACGACAACAGTTATGCGCGATTTAATAATTTGACTCATAACAAGGATGAGCGGACAGATTTGATCCGGGGGTTGAACCTGCCGTTGGAACCGCTTTCCTACTCTATCGGCAACCCGTCTGCGTCGTTGGCACCCATCGGAGTCGGTTTCTGGGCGGACATTCCAGAGTCGGTAGTGCTGGACACGACCGGAACGCCGACAGCCAGTCCGGTAGCCATCCCCTTATACGGGATTGAGGACCGATTCGGGGAGCTGACCCCTGCAAATGGCTGGAACTTGATCGGGGCACCGTTCGGGTATCCGGTCAACTGGAGTGCGGTCACGGTTCGCCAGCAGACACCGGTCGGCGTGCGTGATTATACATTGCGCGAAGCGATTGATGCCGAGATTATCAATGCACAACTCGTTGGTTGGGATGTGACGACACGAAGCTACTACTACAGTGTCGCACCCTCCGGGCAACTTTTGCCGTTCCGTGCTTACTGGGTACGCGCTTTGAAAGACGCTACACTGGTTATCCCGCCGACCCGCTCAGCGCAGTCATTGATCTCGCGTTCAGTGGAAGCGAAGGCAGGGCAAGGCGATGGCTGGAAAGTTCGTCTTTCGGCGAGCGTCGCCGGAGACCGGGATGCGGAAAACTACCTCGGGCAGACACGGGGCGCGAGCGAAGGGGAAGATACCTTCGACATACCGAAGCCACCCACCGGACCGAGCCATGCGTATGTCCGCTTCCTGGGTACCGACCGCCGGGGGCGAAAAGCCGCCTACGCCTACGACATACGCCCGACGACAGCCGGACGCCAGAAAGCCGAATGGACTGTCGCGGTCGGAGCCGGAAAAGAGGATGCCGATGTTACCGTGACCTGGGACGGGTTGCGTAATCTACCCACTCGTGGCAAACTGACGTTGAAAGACACGGTGACAGGGAAAATCGTGTCCATGAACTCACGCTCCTCTTACACCTATAAGAACACGGAAGCCGGAGCAACCCGCTTGTTCACTGTATCGCTGGCTACACAGAACACGGCAGGACCGCTCCAGATCCGTAATGTCCGGACGGTGATGGCAAGCGGCGGCCGCGCCGAGCGACAGGGGCTGAATGTACGCTTCGCACTGTCGCAGGACGCAGACGTGCAAGCCACGGTGCGAACCCTGACCGGCAAAGTCGTAAACGTGCTGAGCGGCGCGACACGTGCCGTAGGTCAAGGCGATGTGCTACTACGCTGGAACGGTCGTTCGCGTGAAGGTTCCGAGGTCCCATCGGGTCCATATGTATTGGAAATCACGGCACGTACCGACGACGGCGAAACCACTACCGTGAAGCGTCCGATCACCTATCTACAGTAAGAAAATACGTTCCGCCGCGCCATCTGGCGCGGCGGGAACGGTTCTCGCAGGATTAACCGCGCCTTCAATAGGACAAGCAAATTAGTTATGAGCGTTATCACTCACTTTTTATCAAAATCACCGATCAATACGGTCCATACGCGGCGAACACGCCGCTTCGCCGCCGTAGTTGCTGCCAGTCTGGCAATACTTGGGGGCGGATCCATAGCCCATGCGCAGACCACTGGTCTCCAGATACCTGATACGGGCGATGTTATTCTGGCACGGCTTGGATTTATTGCCGGACAACAGCCCAGCGACTTTGACGATAATACGCCCACATTTATCGACTTCAATGGAGTCACCTTCAACTACATTGCCAACCCTTATATGGCGGTAGTGCAGGGGGTGAATGGCACCTTTGGTGTTAGCTACGATGAAGGTCAGTTCGTCGGGGATGCGATCACTCTCGACCACAACTCGCCGGGAATGCTATCCTTCGGCAATCTGGGCGGCAGTTTGCGTATCACGAACGACAACAAGCGAGCCTTAAATGGTTTCAACTACTCGGATTATTATGGCACCTCTCAGCAATTTAGATTCTTCGGCGGTGGGATCCCGGCCGGGTATGGCGTCTGGCCGCTTCCCGGGTACTGGGATGCTCCAGCCTTCGCGCTCTATGATTATTCCGCCTACGTGTCCACCGTTGTCGATGGGTTGCCTGGTAACAACGGGACTGTCACAGGAGGGACATTTACCCAGGTTGTCGGAAACGATGAGAACTGGATAATCGAGCCGACATTCCGTTCGAATGCGATCCTGAACCAGAACGACCCGAACCGGAGTGCGCGAGGAAACTTCCTCCTTTCTGAGGCAGAGATCGGCAACGACTGTATTTTGCGCCAGGAAGTTCGCCTGTTTCGCAATACCGCTCAGATGCGCTGGGTAGTGCGGAATGAGGACACGGTGTCCCATACCGTGTACCTGAAATTCGTGGTCAACCACCGTGCGGCGCAGTCGCTGAAAGTAGACTTCGCTACCGGAACCAGTAGTAACCTCGTTGACCCTGCCTTCTTCTATACGGACCCCAGTCAGGGACCGACGATCCGGTCACAGATATACGGTCAAAACCCGGACGGGACTATCGCCAGAAACGTACCCGGGCAGATTGACGTACTCGGGAGTCGGTATCAAGCCGATACTTCGATTGTGGAACCTTACCATGGACGCCACATCCTGAACGAATATGGTGCTACGCTCCCGGCATCGGTTTACGTTGGCGACAGTGAAAACCTGTATCCCGATGGCAACCCGTTCTCCCCGCAACGTAGTGGTATCCGTTATGACAAGATCGAGGACGGTGTTGCGGTCGCGGTTTACTTCCAGCCTATAACCGTCGGACCGGGCGCGACCAGTAGCGGACCGGACCAGGAAATCATTACCTACTACGGGAACGGTGATTCGACCGACCGGTTGGAAGCGGACTTCGCCATCGGCACCGAGGCGGAGGAGTCGTTCCAGTACAATGCCGGCGCAGCGAACACTCTCAACCAGCAACAGATCGGAAACCCGACCTTTAGCGACACGGCGCGCCAGTTCCTTTCCCCGCAACGGCTGGACATTTACGGCAGCGTGTATAACCGCCAACTGTCGGAGTCGCAGTTCGATGTTATCCTCAAGGACGTTCGGATGAGCGTGACCTTGCCGGATGCCCTTCGATTCGCGACGAGTTCTGTAACGGGGCTACCCGATACACCGACGAAAAACGTCGGGGATATTCCCGGCGACACGGATCGCGTCGCACAATGGATCGCGGAGCCGACCGGGGCACTTTTCGGGACGTACTTCTATCAAATGACGGCGACAGTCAGTGGGATCACTCCCCTGTCCCGCACCGTGAACCGCCCTATTTCGATCCCGGCGACACCGCTCTACAACGTGTCGGATCAGTATTACCAGATGATCGGCTTCCCGTTCGATTTCGACCGCACCCTGACCAACAACAACGATACACGCACGATTTTCGATGGATTATCGGTGCCGAAGGGAACTAACCCGGCGGACTATATCTTGTACCGGTGGGTCCCTGATCCCGATTCGGTGGACGGCAACGGCAGATACCAGATCGCCACGACGATTGACCGTGGGGAAGGCTATTTCTTCCGTCCGGGGATTGCCCGCACCCTCTTCTTATACGGGGCGCGACCGGATACACAGGCGACCCCGCTTCAACCCGGCACGCGTGTTCAGTACTTCCAGAAGGTGCTGGAGCGTGGCTGGAACATGATCACAAATCCGTGGGTCTATGGCGTTCCGGTGTCGTTCATCAGTCTGGCTGATATTGACAACAACGATCCCGATGCCGACTTGAACCTGACCTATTTCCCGGATGCGGTACAGAGCGGGTTGGTGCGGGGAGGAATCTTCTTTTATAACCCGGACCGACGCGCGTATGACTTCTTCCAAGATTTCACACAGGAGTTGAGACCATACCAAGCGTACTGGGTGTTTGTCGAGGATCGCAAGATTCTGCGTATTGCGACTCCCTCACAAAAACAATCGGCTTTGATTCCCGCTCCCGATGGTAGCATTCCGGTGACCCAGGATCCGACACGAAAGCGGAAAGTAGGGGCTATCGAGTCCGGGCGGGCGTTCCCGACGACGCAGACCGCGCAAAACTGGAAAATGCAGTTGATCGCGAAGCGGGTCGGACCGAACGCATCCGATACGGCGAACGATAGCATGACCCTTCTCGGGGTGTCGCCGAACGCGAAAGACGGCGACGATACCCGTGACCTGCCGAAACCGCCTCCGGTAATGAACGATTACGTTTCGGTCTCTATCCTGCACGAAGTGAAGAGCGGCAAAACCCGTGCCTTCGCGCAAGACCTGAAAGCACCGGGCGGTAAGAAGGAATGGGTTCTCGAAGTCGAATCCGACCGCGACGGTCCCGTATCGCTGGCGTGGCCGAATCTATCCCGTCTTCCGAAGACCGTGAACCTGACATTGACCGACAAGGCGACCGGACGGAAAACCGCGATGCGTAGCACGTCGTCTCTGGTCCTGAACGTGTCGGCGCGGACAAAGAGCCGCTTTGTGATCACGGCGGATCGGGGAAAGACCCAACCGCTGGCGTTCACCAGTGTTCGTTTCAAGGACGAAGGCAGCCGCGGGCCGAACGGTGGCGCGAACTATTCGCTCTCGTTCAAGACCACGGCGGACGCCCAGGTGGAAGCCAGAATCGTCACCCAGTCCGGGAAAACGGTTAGCAACCTTGCCGCCGGGCGTGCCGTCACTACCAACGAAAATGTTCGTTTGCAATGGAACGGGCGTTCGCAAGACGGCAACCGACTGCCCGCGGGTTCGTACATTGTGGAACTGATGGCTCGGGGTGAAGACGGCGAAATAGCCACCGCCAAACGACCGATAACGACCGCACGTTAATATTGCTAACGCCGCGCCGGGGGATATTCTCCGGCGCGGTGTGATTTCAGACCGCACAACACTGGATACCAAACACAACGATGAACCGACTCAAACTATTTTCTGTTCTTGCCCTCGCCGCATTCGCTCTCCCACTTGCCGCGACCGCGCAAAAAAATAACACCACATCGCCGGTAGCCGCGCCGCCGTCGAACATCGTCATGTTCCCCCCGATGCTGGAAGGGGCGACCCCCGATAGCAAAGGTGAAGTGAACAAGTCGGCACGCAATGCACAAATGCTGATCACGGATGCGTTGAAAAACCGACTGACCATGGCGGGCGTCGGGGCGTTCATTTACAGCCGACGGCTCCCTACCGTGCAACGCGCCGTTGCCGAAAGCCTGATCAAAGCCGAAAACGCTGCGAACCCGACCGATGACGAGCGTGTCGCTCAGCGCGTCGCCGAATTGATGGGTGCCGACGAGTACGTGATTGTAGATGTTCCCGACTACAAGTACGATGTCGCGACCCGCACCGCAACGTTCACGGTTTCCCTGATCCGCAAATCTGTAGACGGAACGCAACTTGGCACTGTCGCGGAAAAAGCCGTCGGCGTCGCTCCCGAGGACGTCGCTGCAAATCGCCAAGAAGGTTCTGCGGTTGCCCGCGCTGCGGAAACCGTTTCCGAGCAAACCGTAAACGCTCTCTTCCCGATGCCGAAGATTGAGACAAAGAAGAAGAAATAACAATCGGTGGTCGGTGGATATGACCAGCAGTTAGAGGGATGCCGCGAATCGAACGGCTACCGCGACTCCCCCTGGCACTGACCACTGACCACTATCCACTGAATTCATGCGTACCTCCCCACGCTATCCCGCTCTTGTCGGCGGTTCTGCTGTTACCTTCGGCGGACTGGCTACTCTTGTCACGATTGCGCCTCTGGCAGCGCACGCGCAGGGGCTTGCCACGATTCGCCTTTCCGCCGCGCCGTATACCATCAAAGCCGATGGGCGCAGTACCACCATCATCACCGCCGAGGTGCGCGATGACGCCGGTCGCGTCGTGCCGGATGGAACGCAAGTGCGCTTCGGTGTCACGGCAGGGCGGCTTGATAACACGCTGGCAACCACGCAAAACGGTGTGGCGCGTGTTGTGCTTACCTCTGGCGACCTGCCTGCCGCATCGCTCATTACCGCGAACCTGGATTCCGGCGGACGCGCAACACCCGCACAAATCACGGTCATTTTTTCCAACGAAGCCGACGCCGCCGAGATAGGTCCGCAGTGGATACGCATCAACGGTTCGCAGTACACGGGCTACGCCGCCGATAAAGGGGTCATCCAGGCGAACGGTAAAGATAGCGGCGCGAAAGTATCGTTTCGGAACATAGACCTGTCCGCAGACGCGCTCCAGTACGAGGTCCGTACCGGCGTCGTGATCGCGACGGGGAACGTCAAACTGTCCGTCGGCGACGATGAAAAAGAGTACACCAATCTCAATCTGAACTTGCTTTCCGGTCAGGGGGTCGCGGAGCGAATAAACGAGGATGGTCGCTCCACCGGACTCTGGGTAGATGTGATTCCGGTTATCGTTGAAAAATCGCCGGTAGACGAGTCACGCGTTCCCATCCGATATGAATCCTTCACCCTCGCTGATATTTCCGACAGCACCGTCGCTGTTACTGCGCGTAGTATCAACATTCAACCGGGACGTGTCGTTCAGTTTCGTGGCGCGACATTCTACATCGATGGCGTGAAAACCGCGTCGCTTCCGTTCCACGTCATGCCCCTCAATCAGAAAGAACTGTTTGCGGAGCAAGTCGTCGGCGTCAATTCGCAGGGTATCACGGTGGATTTCCCTCTTTACCTGAATGTCCAGCCGAGCGGTATAAATACGCTACACATCCGGCGCGGTTCGCGTGTCGGCTCTTCCGCCTACTCCAACAAAGCCGGTTGGTCGTTCGATCTGGAACAGAATTATAACGGTAAGCGGAGCGAAGGCACCGTACAGGTGACCGGATTGACACGCTCGGACTGGGGCGCGTTTCTGCGCCATGCGGAGCGGCTCCCCGGCAAAGTGGACGGTAACCTGTACATGGACACGCCGAACCATAGCGACCTGTTCGGGACAATGAACCTGTCACGCCGTTTTGGCTCGGTGACTCTGAATGCCAATGGGTCCGGCTCGTATGCGCCGTCGCGGAACGACTTCAACGGAAGCCGGACCGGATCTGGCGGCGATGTAAGCACGCAACTTTACGGCGCGACCGATCCTCGCCCGCTCCTCGGCGTCCAGAAACTCAACTACTCGCTCAATCTCGGCACGGCACGGCAAATGTACTACGGTGTGAATGCGCAAGGGCGGGGTTATGTAGACACACATTACACCACGCTCCGACTGACCACGCGCCAACTGCCGCTGACCCGCTCGGTTTCGGTCTCGCAGTCGTTCTCGCTCGGTCAAACCTGGGTCGCGCCGCAAAAAGACGATCAGGTCGGTCTGGGGAGCAGTGGCGCGACGGTGCTCGGCACTACGGCGTTCGGGTACCGGTTCGGGCGTAGCAACTACGCCAACATGACGTATGACTACACGCAAACCCCGCTCACGAATGGTTTTACGTCCGATAGTGCCGGGCGACACCGCCTCGGTTTCAGTCTGTATGCCGAGCCGTTCCGTGCGGCGACGCTTTCCGTGGGGGCATCTCGTGGTCTGGATGTCGTCAGCGATAACGTTTCGGCGGAACTGAATGTCGCCCTGGGGGGACCGTGGCGCACCCGTACCCGTTATTTCACTTCAAAGTATGCCGGAGCGTTCAGCAGTCGTTTCAACGAACTGGAATACGGCGTCTTCTACCGGCTCGGGGGGCGTGATCTCGCAGTCTACTACTCGACTACCTCACGCCGCTTGCAATTCGACATAGTCGGGGCGCGGTTTTAGCAACGATTTCGTTCATCGATGCCGTGAGGTCCGTGGAGCAATGTGCCGTTTCTTCCCGCCATGCCTTCTTAACAATGCCTTAATCTGTATCCGCTACAATGTAAGGAAAAGGATTGTCTACGAATCATGCACCGCTTTTCCTTCCCGCGTCTCCGCGCTGTCCCCTTGTTTGTGAGTACGCTTATACTCACTGTGAGTCTCTCGCTCCTCCCCACCGCACGGGCTTGGAATGCGACCGGGCACATGACTATCACCGCGATTGCCGAAAGCCGCCTTTCCGATGAGGCAAAAAAGAACACTTTACGTCTTTTGCCGCTGGTTGACGATGCAAGAACCCCGGACCTCATCACGAGTTCGGTCTGGATGGATAACATACGTGGGGACGGGGTGCGCCTTTACGACCGGTGGCACTACAGCAACCATGCACACAGTCCGGACGATACCCCCTTCCCGGAGAAGCCGCATGTAGATGATGTTGCCTGGGCAGTGGAAGAAAATATAAAGGTGCTCCAGAGCGCGAAAGTGTCCGATAGCGACAAGGCACGCTCCCTCCGTTTCCTGATTCACACCGTCGAGGACGCGCACAACCCTCTGCACTGCGGCAGCCGCTATACCAAAGCGATGTCGAACGGAGATTCGGGCGGCAACGGCTTCGCTCTTGAGGGCGTACCGTTTGCCCGCAACTTGCACAGCCTCTGGGATGGGGCTTTAGGTACATTTACGCGTGGCGAGGGTCCCTTGACAGCGAATGAGGAAAAATCCCGTGCGCTTGCCGTCACTTTGACGACTCGCTTTCCGGAAAACAGTATGCCGGAAAGCAGTGTGCTGGACCCGCAGAAATGGATGGAAGAAGGGGCGGGGTTTTTAAAGACGGTGGTTTATCCTGCGACAGCAACGCCCGATGCGAAATACCTGGAAACGTGCCGCCCCATTGCGGAGCGTCAGGCGGTTCTGGCGGGGTATCGTTTGGCGAAAATACTCAATTCAATCTGGCCCACTCTTCCCGAACCGTCTGAAACCAAGTGAGTCCAAGACCCGCCCCAAAAACAGAGGTCACTGGGGCGGGATGATCCGGACTTGTCGCACCTCTTTCATCACCGCCATTGCCCTGTGAGGAGTCAGTCGTATTCAATTATGGCAAGCGGGATATTGTCCGAAATACCCTGGTCGCGCTTCCCCCGGTTTTGGGTACAACCCTGGTATGAACACATCACGACTCGTTGCGGCAACGCTCGCCGCACTTGCACTATCCACTGCCTTTCTACCCACACCGACGCTGGCACAGGCGCGTCAGGGAGGAATATCCACACTCGGGAAAATCTCCGCTGCGAATCCGCTTCAGTATGTCCAGCGCGGCACCAGCGCGAAAGGCGATTTCATGCGAACCCTCTCGCTCTTCAAGAACGGTCGCGCGATGCTCGTGTCTATCGAAACGGATAGCGAACCCGCCACCGTGCAAACCGGGACATGGAAACCCGGCAGTCGTGCCGACCGCTTCTCGATCTCGCTCACGCGGCAGAACGAAAAGCCATATCAGGAGACTATCCTGATGGTCGGGACTCCGGGGAGCGGGGAAGTCGTGTCCGCCATCGGAGCGAGCACGACCCAATACGGGGCATACGGGCTGACCTTCGCCCCGCGCATTCCCAACAACGTGACCGTGTCAGGAACCGACAAGCCCACAATAACCGCGACCGGTATCCAGGCGGTCCCGCTCGATGGCGTGAAGCGCATACAAATCACGGCAGACGGCTTTGACGCGATCTATTGGAAGCATGGGGGAGGGGGCGGCGTCGAAACCGAGGGGCAGTCGTTATATTATCTCAACACGCTGACCGGGAAATCCCGTCGAATCGCCGGATTCCCCGCACTGATCACACAGGTGAGCGAAACGCGCCTCTCCTCCGGGCGTCCCGTACTGATCGTGTCTTGCCAGAGTGTAAAGACCGGCGTGACCGGCGTCGCCGTGGTGGACCCGCTCCGGGAACGTACCATGAAGCAATGGCGTGCCACCCGCCTGACCGAAGTCAAACCCGGTGCGGTGACAATCGCCAGTTACCGCGCCGGGGGGACCGCGCAACCGAATGCAAAACCTGTCGAAACCCAAACGGTGCCACTTGACCGCTTCTTTTGATTCGAACCATGAAAGGACACAAAGGGTTTTAAGAAAACAAAGAGTTGCTACGTTGTTTCCAGTTCCCGCCGTTAAACCGGATTACTTGACGGTCTCGGCAAGCTTCACCCTTTAAAACATTTGTGTCCTTTGTGGCTGAATCCCTCCCGCCTCGGCGTTTTGGCGGTTCAATACGCAAAGGAGTTTCCCGGGCGACGGCGTACTTTAAATCATACCCTCGTTGTAGAGGGTCATTGGAGAAAGGTATCTTTTATGACTCCTGTTACAGGACGCCGCGTTCGGATCGGAATTATCGGATGTGGACAGATCGCGCAACAGCATTTTGCCAATTATGCCGAGATCGCCGACGCCGAAGTTGTCGCCTGCGCCGACATTCGACCGGAAGCGGCAGACGCGTCTGCCGCCAAGTTTGGCGTTCCCCATGTCTACTACACCGCCGCCGAGATGTTGCAGCGTGACGATCTGGACGCTATTGATGTATGCCTGCATAACAACCTGCATATTTCCGGTACCATTGCCGCATTGGAGTCCGGTCGACCGGTATATTGTGAGAAACCAATGGCGGGAACGTATCGGGATGCGCAGGCGATGCGGGATCGCGCCAAGGCGTTGGGCTTGCACTTGCATATCCAACTAGGCACCTTGTACGCGCCCGAAACACGCGCCGCGCAGGAACTGATCGCTGCCGGACAGTTGGGAACGCTGTATCATGCTCGCTCCACTGGGCACCGGCGGCGCGGCAGACCGTACATTGACGGTTATGGTCGCGCCGA
>JACMIS010000390.1 GCA_014381035.1 Armatimonadota bacterium | reverse complement strand
TTTATTGTCGAGACCGCCGCCCCCGAGTTGACCGACACCGGTCGCCTCGTGCTCCTCCATCATGTTCCGCGCCGTTTCGTAAGCGGTCCGTGCCTCGATATATCGCCCCGCCTCCCGGAAGGCGTCGCCGAGCGATTCGTGGGAGGCGGGAGAGTGGGGGGTGCGGACGAGCGCGGCACGCCGCAGGGCGATGTTTTGCGTGTCCCGCGCCGTTTGTCGCGAATCATCCGCCCGGTCCGAAGCGAAACGGTATACGATAAATACGGCGACCAACAATAGTAACAAAACGCTCATATTGTTCTATGACGTATCACCGCGATTTCGGTTACGGTTCTCGCCGCCCGTTTTGACACAAAAAACTATCTGTGTTATTCTAAGTGAGTATTGATAGACGGTGACAGGGACGCACTGAATGGCAGGGTTGCCGCTCGGTAGGGCGTCCTTTTTTATTTTAATTTGTTATGAACCAGCAACGTAGCATTACCACAGCAATCGTCCCTGCGGCGGGCCTCGGAAGTCGTATGCGACCGCTTGCAGATGCCGTCCCCAAGGAACTGCTCCCCCTCGGTCGGAAATCGGCATTGCAACATCTGGTTAGCGAACTGGCATCAGCGGGTATACAACGCATTGTATTTGTCACATCACCCGCGAAAGAGGCTATTTTACGCGGGGCGTTCGGCGATATGGACAAAGAGACCGGAGTCGAGTTCGCCTATGTGTTGCAACCGACGATGCGCGGTTTGGGCGATGCTGTTTTGCAAGCCCGACCGTTCGTGAGTCCCGGGAAGCCCGTTCTCGTGGCTCTCGGCGACGCGGTGATAGGGGAACCCGTTGTCGGTGGTTTGACCGGGCGGTTACTCGAATCATGTGCAAGCGATCCCCGCACGGTCGGGCTTGCGGTGCAGAAAGTGCCGCCGGAGAAAATCTCGCGTTACGGCATCGTCGAACCCGAGACGCCCGGAGGCGCCCCGGATGGTGTTTTTTTTGCAATCAAAGGGATCGTAGAAAAGCCCGGGGCGGAAGTCGCCCCGAGCAATTTCGCCGCCGCAGCCCGCTATGTATTGCCGTCTGCCGTGTTTGAAACGCTTCAAGCGACTGCTCCCGACGCGAAGGGGGAGGTACAACTGACCGACGCATTGCGTACCCTACTCGCGAACGGGCATCCCGGTGTCGCCGTGCCGCTCCGCCCGGACGAAACGCGCCACGACATCGGCGGGTTTGATTCGTACTACCGGGCATTCGTGCTATTCGCGCTCGCGGACCGCGAAACTGGGGCGGATTTCCGCCGCGAAATATCAACCATTTTAACTGAAAACAAGGAGCCTACCGTGGAATGAAGGGCATCATAATTGCTGGAGGAGCAGGGACCCGTCTCCGCCCACTGACTTACTCGCGCCCCAAACCGCTGATTCCTGTTGTGAACCGCGCTTTTTTGGAGTATCAAGTCGCGCTGCTGAAACAACATGGGATGGACGAAATCATCTTCTGTACGAACTACATGGCGGACAAAATACAGAATCACTTCGGGGATGGCTCGAAGTTCGGTGTCTCCATGCGTTATGCCATCGAGGAAACTCCTCTGGGAACGGCGGGAGCCATCAAAAACGCGCAAAATCTGACCGGACGCGATACGTTCGTTGTCCTGAACGGGGACGTTCTGACAGACTTTGACCTGTCCGAGATTATCCGGTTTCACAAGGATAACAAGGCTATAGTCACCCTGACTCTCAAGGATGTCCCGTCGCCTTCTCCGTATGGGGTGATCATCACCGACGAAAACGGGCGTGTCAGCGAGTTCCGGGAGCCGAGCGAGGCGACCAAGAAGATGCTCGCGGCGAATCCCCATGTGGAACCAACGGGCACCGATTACATCAATGCGGGCATCTATATCATGGAGCCGGAAGCCCTGGATCAGATTCCAACCGGGCGTCCGGTGTCCATCGAGCGCGAGACCTACCCACGAATGCTGGAGCAGAACAAGCCCATTTTTGCCTTTCATGCGAACGGCTACTGGCTCGATATCGGGCGACCCGAACAATACCGTCAGGCGACCGACGCGATTTTAAACCACGAGATCACCGTAGACGTGCCCGGTGCCTGGACGGAACGCGGCTACTGGGCGGAAGAAGGAGCGGTCGTGGACGAAACCGCGCACATCGCGCCGACGGTTCATATCGGCAAAAATGCGCGAATCGGAGCGGGCGCGTCCATTGGCGGGCGGAGTGTGATCGGACCGAACTGCAAAGTAGGGAACAACGCGACGTTGACGAACTGCATCCTCGAAGACTCGGTCATTATTGGCGATGGCGTCACTCTGTCGAATGTCATTATGGACAACGGTTGCCGGGTCGAGGAAGATGTCGTTGTGACGCTCTCGTCCGTGTTCGCCGCGAACACGCTTCTTGCCAAGGGAACGCGAGTGGTGTAATAGTCGGGTTTATTTTAGTGC
>JACMIS010000389.1 GCA_014381035.1 Armatimonadota bacterium | reverse complement strand
TACCAGAAGTTTTCAAGGAACGCCGTGACAGCGTAAGTGAGCCAGAATTCGTCCTGCATAAGATTCGCTCGTATCGTATCGTGTAAAGAGAAAGGGCGCGACTTTCCCGGAAGAAAATCGCGCCCCTTGACTCAGAGTTTTAGGCTCGCTGGGGACTACTCGCCGCCGTCTTCGGTGTCTCCACCGGAAAGACCCTGGATCGCCGAGAGTAGCGGCATGAACATCGCGATAACGATGAACCCTACGGTGAATCCGAGGAAGACGATCAGAATCGGTTCGATAGCGGCGGTGAGCGACGCAAACGCGGAGTCTACTTCTTGCTCATAGAAGTCGGCGATTTTCATCAGCATGGTGTCGAGTGCGCCCGACTCTTGCCCGATAGCGATCATCTGTACGACCATCGGCGGGAACATCTTCGACTTGCGAAGCGGCTCAGAGATAACATCTCCCTCCCGGACACGGGCACGGGCGTCTAAAATCGCGTCCGAGATGATCTCATTGGACACGGTACCGGCGACGGTTTCCAGTGCCTGCAGGATCGGCACGCCCGATGCGAGCAGTGTAGACAACGTCCGCGAGAAACGCGCCAGCGCGACTTTGTGGTTTAACTTGCCGAATACGGGCACCTTCAGTTTGAATCGGTCCAGGGTACGGCGTCCGAACTTGGTGCGTCCAAACATCTTCACCGAAATTATAATAACGGCGAGAATGATCAGTGCCATCCACCATTTGGAAGTCAGGAAGTGTGACGCGTCCATGAGAACCAGTGTCATCGTCGGGAACTGATCGCGCTTCAAGCCTAAGTCATTGAACAGGTCCATAAACTTCGGCAGAATAAAGGTAACGAGGAAGATAACGATACCCAGAGCGAGAACGGAAACAATCGCCGGGTAAGTCATCGCCGCCTGAACCTTGCGTCGCAGTTCCAGGTCTTTTTCCAGGAAGCCCGAAAGCCGCTGCAACGCTTCTTCCAGAACACCACCGACTTCACCGGCGCGAATCAAACCGACGAAAAGGTTGTCGAAAACCGTCGGGTATTTTGCCATCGCCTTCGATAAGGTATTACCCGCTTCTACCTCGGAACGGATGTCATTGATGATGCGTCGTAGTTTCGCGGATTGCGATTGGTCGGAAAGAACATCAAGGCAGCGGACGAGCGATACGCCCGCATCGATCATCGTCGAGAACTGGCGGCAGAAAAGCGAAAGGTCGGTCAGTTTGACACGCGAGAAGCGGTCGAGGAAGCCGCCGCCTTTTGCCGCGCCTGCCTTCGCTTTCGCGGGGGCGGCTTTGGCGGGTTTGACATCCTTCACGGTCATGCCCTGCTGGGTCAATCGCTGACGCAGGTCCATGGGCGAAATCGCCTCGGCGGTGCTGGAAAGCACCTTGCCATCGGCGGCTCGAGCGGTGTAGGCAAATACAGGCATGGTTTTTCGTTCATCCTAACCTACCTATCCGGCAGGTTCATACACAAGTAACGCGGAGTGCGTAGAAAGGTTACGGGTTCGGGCAAAATATTTTTGCAGTGTAGCTATTATAGAGCGCAGCCCGTCAATAGTCAATCTCTTAGACGGCTACGCTAAGCAAAGGGTTCCGCTCACGCCGGTTTTCGTTTATAATGCCGTGACCGCGACACAGATGCGGCAGTTCAGGAGTGGTTTTACAGTATGACCGATCTGGGTTGGGAAGGTCCCGAGAACGCGGAAGTGTTGTGCATCAATACCGCGGGCAAAGGCGGACAGGATGCGATGCGGATACGCCGGATGACGCAGGGCTTGTCCGTGCCATGCGCGTATTACGACGTGGATAAGTCGGTCAAGAAGAAATCCTCGGCGGAAATCTGGCGGCTGATCAACGCAAAGCCGTGGCGGCTGATTTACCTGGAAAACACCGGGCTCGCCGGAGGCATCAACATGATCCGCGCCGCCCGGGAGCGCGGGATTCGGTACGTCGTCAGTAGCGGTGATCCCATCGAGGGGTTCTTTCGCGTCACGAAGGGTGACGTAATGGGCAAGGCGATGGGGGTGTATGAGCGGTTGCTGATGCGCCATTCCTCGGGCTTTATCGGGTGGTCGCCGTATCTTGCCGGACGTGCCCTCGAACTGGGGGCACCGTGCGCGGCGACGGTGGAAGGCGCGGTTGATCTGGAGGTGTTTCACCCCCTCCCCGAAGCGGAGCGTGAGCAGATTCGTAGTCGTTATGGTATCACCCCCGGTCATCTCGTTTGCGGGATCGTCGGCAGCCTGACGTGGACACCCCGGCTAAACTACTGCTATGGGCTGGAACTGGTCGAGGCGGCGCGGCGCATCAAGCGCGACGACATGACATTCCTGATCGTCGGCGACGGAACCGGCAAGGCGATTTTGGAGGAGCGTGTCCCGGAAGCGATGCGAAAGCGTGTAGTGTTCACCGGCCGGATTGCGCCAGACGAGGTCATGCGAACCATGAACGCCATGCACATCGGTTTCATCACCCAGACCCTCGATCACCTCGGTTCCTACCGCCTGACGACGAAAATGCCTGAATATCTCGCGTGTGGGTTGCCGATTGGAATCAGCCCGATCCCCGGTTATTTCGACTACATCGGCGCGGCGGCGGGCTGGGCGTTGCCTCCGTATCACCCGGCGAGCGCGAAATTCCACGATGCATTGACCGCATGGCTCGAAACCGTGGACCGGGCGGATATAGAATCGAAACGAGCGGCGTGTCGGCGCATCGCTGAGGAGCGGTTCGACTATGACAAAATCGCCGCACGGTTCCGCTCCTTCGTGGAATACGTTCTCAGTCAGCCGAAATAGCGGGGGCGGTCGCCGTCTCTGGGTTCATGGCGGAAAGCACGAAGTGCAGGGATTCCTCGATATGCTCGTCCCAATATGCCCAGTTATGCTCGCCCGGATGCTCTACGTATTCGTGGGTAATGCCGTGTTCCGTTAGAAACGCGTCGAATGCCTGATTGTCCGCGAACAGAAAATCGCCTGTGCCGCAGTCGAAGCGCATCGCGGGGCGTTCGTCCGGTGTCAGGCTGGTGGCGAGATGCCAGATGTCCGCGTTTCCGCCGATGAAGTTTTCGCCTAAAACGCGCTGGAACTCGGGTGAGTATAGGCTCCCTGTCCAATCATCGGGGTTGTGTCCCCATCCCACCGCGCCCGACAGACTCGCCGCCGCGCAGAATCGGTCGGGATGCGTGAGAGCGAGACGCAGTGCTCCGTATCCGCCCATCGAAAGACCGGCTAAGGTGCGTCCGTCGCGCGTCTGCTTCGCCGGGAATGTGCGCTCGATGCGATGGGGCAACTCGGTTCCGATAGCGGTACCGTATCGGAAACCTTGCGCGGCGTCTACATAGAAGCCTCGTCCGCCGTCGGGCATGACGACGATCAGCGGGAATT
>JACMIS010000388.1 GCA_014381035.1 Armatimonadota bacterium | reverse complement strand
TAGACGGGAGCACAATTCAGTCCTCCCTGATGAAGAAGAAACGGAGGGGGTTGGTCATGTTAAATTGTCCTTTGTGTGCATTGCCGCTGGAAGCGGTAGAGCGACAGGGTATTGAGATGGACCACTGCCCATCGTGTGGCGGTTTGTGGCTTGATGCCGGTGAGTTGGACGCCTTGATTGAACGAGAAGCGGTTGCCGCCCTGCGGCAAGGCGAACGCGTTCTTACCGCGTCACGACGCGGCAAAGAGTACGATCACCCGGTCTACGAAACGGATGAATACGGCGGACGGCACGGGATGATTCCCGGATTCGGCGCGAACTTTGTCGTGTCTGCCGGGTACACACGAATGGAAGTGGAAGCAGAGCGCGAACTGGCTCTGAAGTAGCGAAAAAAGCGGGTCTTGCGAGGGGGGAAGGCGACTGTGCCACGAAAAGCACTTATCTATTGCTACATTTATAACGAACGGGAACGGCGGGACGCGGCATAAGCCAGCGACCCGCCGTTTTTTGTTGGGTGAATAGGTTATTAGATGAATAGGTGGTTGGGTGAGCCGTTTCTACCAATAACCTATTCGCCTAACACGAAACTTTCTATCGCGTTTCGGGTATGCTGAATATCAATAAATCTTATGCGAAAACCCGCCCCCGTTGACCACGATGTTTTAGAACCGATCCGCGAACGGTGGAGCCCGGTCGCGTTCGACCGCGAAAAATCGGTCGAACCGGCGAAACTTTTATCTTGCTTCGAGGCGGCACGCTGGGCGGCTTCCTCGCAGAACGAACAACCTTGGGTCTTTATCGCCGGGGATCGGGACAACGCGCCGGAGTCGTGGCGCACCCTTTTCGACATTCTGGTCGAGGGGAACCAGGCGTGGGTGAAGAACGCGCCGGTGCTCATCCTGTCCGTCGTCAAACTGCACTTCGACAAGAACGGGAAGGTCAATCCCACCGCGCTTCACTGCGTCGGGCTCGCGGTACAGAACTTCGTCCTGCAAGCTGTCGCGCTCGGACTACATACCCATCAAATGGGCGGCTATGATCGGGAGAAGGCACGCGAAGTATTTTCTATTCCCGATACGCATGCCCCGGTCGCCGTGATCGCCCTCGGTTACGACGCCCCGTCCGAATCGCTGGACGATCCCAAAATGCGCGACCGCAACGCCGACCCGGAGCGCACCCGAAAACCATTGAAATCATTCATATACAGTGGCGCAAGCGCGTGGGGTGAACCCTCTTCCCTCGTCGAACCACCGAAATAGACAAGATTCAGCCATAGAGGACACAAAGTTTAAGAAACGCACGAAGATTTTAACCGTTATGCATCCTGCTCGTTAGTCGGACCGTTTACAGAACCGGCTAACCCTACCCTTAAAACCTTTGTGCCCTCTGTGACTAAGAAATTAAAAAACAGGAGCCGATACCGATTATGAACCAGGAACCGTGTGAACCGCTTCCCGCCGGGACCCCCGCGCCGGATTTTACCTTAAGTGCGACCGCCGATCAAAAGATTACGTTGTCCGAATTCAAGGGACAGCCCGTGATTCTCGCCTTTTATCCCGCCGACTGGTCACCCGTCTGTGGGGATCAAATGGCACTCTATAACGAGGTCCTGCCCGAGTTTAAAAAGCACAACGCAACACTGATCGGTATAAGCGTGGACGGGGTCTGGTGCCACCAAGCCTACGCGAAAGACAAAAACCTGCATTTCCCGCTGGTCGCCGATTTCGAACCCAAGGGCGCGGTCAGCAAGCAGTACGGGATCTACCGCGACGGGGACGGCATTTGCGGCCGCGCCCTGTTCGTCATTGACAAGGATGGGATGATCGTGTGGAGCCACAACTCGCCCCTCGCAGTTAATCCGGGCGCGGATGGCATTCTGGAAGCGTTGGAGAAACTGCCCAAGGAATAAGGGTGGGGGAGGAAAACAAACATGGCAACCTTGAAAGTAGACGTGGAGCCGGGTCGCGACCATATTCTGGGCAGTGTAGATGCATCGGTAACACTGGTCGAGTATGGCGATTACGAGTGCCCGCACTGCGCCAAAGCACAGCCGGTGGTGGAAGCGATGCGTAAAGCGATGGGCGACAACCTGCGCGTTGTGTTTCGCTCGTTCCCGCTCGGTGAGATTCATAAGCACGCCCAGCACGCCTCCGAGGCGGCGGAAGCGGCGGGCGAGCAGGGTAAGTTCTGGGAGATGCACGATTCGATTTTCGCCCATCAGAGTAAAGGGTTGAGCGACGAAAAACTGCTCACCCTCGCCGGGGAGATCGGCGCGGACAAAACGAAGATAGAGAGCGCACTTAGGGACGGAACCTTTACCGACCGTGTGAAAGAAGATTTCATGTCCGGGATTCGCTCCGGCGTCAACGCCACGCCGACCTTTTTTGTCAACGGGACACGCCACGACGATTCGTGGGATGAGGAAACGCTGCTCGCGGCGTTGCAAAGCGTAGCGTAAATGCCCCGTTCGTGCGTAAGTCCCCCGTTGCCGCCGCTGCGGGGGATTGCAGGGAAACCCAAATTACTGCTCGTCGCTCGTCGGCTTTTCTTGCTTTTTCGTCACTTCCTCAACGACTTCCGCTGCCGCCGCCTTGCCTTCCGCTTCGGCATCCTTATAGGCGGCTTGTACCTCTTTCGGCGTCGGGGTGCGTCCGCTCTGATAAAACAGGAGCGCGGAGCGACCGGCGGCGAGGGTGCCGGAATAGGCGATGGCGGCTTTGATGGCGAGATTAACGCCGGGTATCGGAATGAAACCGGATAACTCGCGGGCGACTGTGCGCCAACCGAGCGCGGCACCGATGACCCCCATCAGTTCCTTGATCTGCTTGGTGTAGGCAGGCTTTTTGCCGTATGTCGCCGCGAGACGCATGATCATCATCAACTGGTTTTTTGTCAGGAGCAAAACATCGGCGATGCTTGATGCCGGGAGGATGATCGCGGCGGGCGGGAAGACTCCCGGCAGCCCGGAGATCAAGGCTATCTGCGCATTTGTCCGGCTCGCATCATAAATAATCCGGTTGCAGGCGAAGGGACGGAATAGGGGAAAGCGGCGACCCAGCGCGACCGCGAGATGCGGTTGTTGCGTAATCATCGCCTGCGCTAATTTGGTCGGGTTCGGTGCGGTGATGGGTACCGAGCCGATCCCACGTGCGCCGATTGCGTCCTCCTCGTTCTCGGGTGTATATATCGTGAAGGCGAACGCTTTAGCGGTATCCGGATCCGGCACCGTGTCGAACTCGCGGAGATGCGCCTCGGCTTCGTCACGTTCGTCCAGAGTAGCTTTATCCGTCAGGAACGCTTCCTTGACTCGCGCCCGATCCTCCGGTTTGCCGACCAGAGCGATCTTGAATGCACTGTTCGCCTCGTCCTCGATACCACGCGGGGACACTTCCTTGACCTGTTTCCAGAAATCGTACGCCGCCCCATAAATATTCGCCATCAGTTTTGCTTCGCCTTTAACCCATCGCGCCGGGTTTGTCGCCCGGTCGCTGTCAGTTCTATCTACCGATATATACCCGGTTGGTGGTTCCCGTAACGCCGTTCCCCGCCGAAGACGTAGCCGCCAGGTTCCGCGACGGGCATACGGGCTGTGCATTGGTGTTCTCGGTCGAGTACCTGTATGCGGGAGATCGCACCTATTTGGTTTCCAGCGATATGTTATCCAGATAGAACGTGCCGGGTCCGGTCCCATCTGCGACGAAGCCCCACCAATCGAGGCGGTTAAACTGCTTGCCGTCTCGATTGGGTAACTCTCTCGCGATGGTCATCCCGCTGGCGTCCTGATAACGAAAAGCCAGATCATAGGTACCGTTCGCCTTGTCGCCGATGTCGCAACTGATGGTCAGTGCCACCCAGCGGTTATCGGGGAGCGTGGTGATGATTTTCCCGCTCGCCGTCAGCGTCCCCTTCGCATCGACCGCGATATTCGGACCGGTCTGGTACGTGCCGTTCGCATACGTCCGCCACTCGTACGAGAATAGTATGTTTGTTTGCCATTACAATGCGTCGCGCACGGTGATAATCCTCTCATCGAGCGTGGTTAGCAATGCAAAGCTGGACTGATAAATGTCGCCTGCTCTAACACAGCGGCGACGCGAACCGCGTGCCCCCACTGATGATCGCTTTCCCCGCGCCCCCGAAAACGGTGTTGTTGTCGCGCCCGTCCAGTCGTAGCGGCTCGGAGAGCGCATAAACACCGGGAAGCAGAAGCAACCTCGCCGTTTCGGTGGGATGGGCTTTGCGGAAAGCACACGCCGCGTCCCGCGCGGCGGGCAATGTGCGAAACACCGTTTTCGCGGTGGTGCCGAAGTGTGAATCGTTCCCCGACGGGGCGACGTAAAACACGGCGGGTTTCGCATACGTCGGCGCGACCACCGAGAAGAGAAGGGCGGGGAGCAAAAAGACAGTGGTTTTCATAGCATTGCGAAAGGGCGAAGCCGACCGTGGCTTCGCCCTTCATTTAATCATCCCCGCACCCGCATCACGCCTTGCGGCGTCGGCGAAGCACGATACCCGCGCCGAGGAGCGAACAGCCCGCGCCCATCAAGCCCGCCGTGCTACCCTCCGGCACTACGACCGCGAGTGCGCGTTGCGCGATGAT
>JACMIS010000387.1 GCA_014381035.1 Armatimonadota bacterium | reverse complement strand
TTCGGGCGGGGATCAGAACCCGTGGCAAGGCAGGATCGCGACACTCGCCCTGTTTGGCATCGCCGCTCATCTGCTTCTGCGATTCGGTGTACGTGTCACCGGCGATTTGGGCGGCGTAATGACGTGGGACATTCCTTTGTTCGTCGTGTTAGCCGTCGGCGGAATCCCTCTCCTGCATGGTCTGGTGACGAAGATGTTCCGCCGGGAGTTCGGTGCTGACCTGCTCGCGGGTATCTCGATCATCACCGCCACACTGCTCCATGAATATCTCGCCGGGGCTTTAGTCGTGCTGATGCTTTCTGGCGGGCAGACGATAGAAAACTACGCCATCCGTAACGCTTCCTCAGTTCTTTCCGCGCTGGCGAAACGAATGCCGCTTCAAGCACAGCGGCGCAAAGGCGATACGCTAACCGCCGTCGCGCTCTCGGAAGTCGTCGTCGGAGACATCCTGGAGGTTTTCCCACACGAACTCTGTCCGGTGGACGGAACCGTTACTGCCGGACACGGTTCGATGGATGAGTCGTACCTGACCGGGGAACCGTACCGCGTTTCCAAAGCACCGGGGACGACCGTTCTGTCCGGCGCGATAAACGGCGATGCCGCGCTCACCATTCGGTGCGACAAACCGGCGAGCGATTCGCGCTACGCCAAAATCATGCAGGTGATGCGCGATTCGGAGGGGCAACGACCGCATCTGCGCCGCCTGGGCGACCAGTTGGGCGCGTGGTACACGCCGCTCGCGGTGGCAATCGCCCTGGTCGCCTGGGGACTGTCCGCCGACCCGCTTCGCTTTCTCGCGGTGCTGGTGGTGGCGACGCCGTGTCCGCTCCTAATCGCGATCCCCGTCGCGATTATCGGCTCGATTTCCGTGGCGGCGGCACGCGGAATTATCATCAAGAATCCGGCGGTACTCGAAAGCATCAGCGATTGCCGCGTCGCCCTGTTCGACAAAACCGGGACTCTCACTTATGGCAAACCGAAACTGACCGAGATTCTGCCTGCGAATGGCTTTACGGAGAACGAGGTTCTCGCGCTTGTCGCCAGTTTAGAGCGGTACTCCAAACACCCACTTTCCGGGGCGATCACCGACGCGGCGACGCAGTCCGGTGTCCCGCTTCAGGACGCAACCGAGGTGCGCGAGTTGCCGGGGGAAGGGCTACACGCGACGATCAACGGTCGCCGCGTTCATGTCACGGGGCGCGGCAAAATGGCGAAACTGTATCCACAGTTCGCCGCGTCGCTTCCGCCCGCCGTGTCCGGCATGGAATGCGTCGCCCTCATCGACGAAAGATATGCCGCCGCGTTCCGCTTCCGCGACGAGCCACGACCCGAAGGCGCACGCTTCATCCGCCATCTCGCGCCGAAGCACGACATCCGGCGCGTGATGCTGGTTTCGGGGGATCGGGCAGAGGAAGTGGAATATCTGGCGAAACGGGTCGGGATTGCCGAGGTGTTTTCGAGTCAAAGCCCGGAGCAGAAACTCGCTCTGGTCCGCGCCGAAACACTCAAAGCCCCGACGATTTTTATGGGCGACGGCATTAACGACGCCCCCGCCCTGACCGCTGCCACGGTCGGAATCGCGTTCGGCAACAACAGCGAGATCACTGGCGAGGCGGCGGACGCCGTGATCCTCGACAGCAGCCTGGAAAAGGTGGACGTGCTATTTCACATCAGCCGCCGGATGCGTACTATCGCCCTGCAAAGTGCTGTCGGCGGCATGGCACTCAGCGTGATCGGCATGGGGCTTGCCGCGACCGGTTATCTGACCCCAGTTGTCGGAGCCGTCGCGCAAGAGGTCATCGACGTTTTTGCCGTCCTGAACGCTTTACGTGCCGCATTCCCGCCGAAAGTCCTTTCCGACTATTAAGGCTATTTGAACATGATCACTAAACAACCGCGCTGGGTCTGGATCGGGGCATGGATGCTGGCGTTCGTTGCCGGGATGGTCAATGTGGTAGGACTGCTGGGCTTCGACCATCAAACCGTGACACATCTCACCGGCACAACCTCGATGCTCGCGGCGGCGTTAGCCCGG
>JACMIS010000386.1 GCA_014381035.1 Armatimonadota bacterium | reverse complement strand
GCGATTATCGCCTCCCTTCTTTCGTTTATTCGCCGAGCATCGTTTCCAAACGCTTTAGTTGTTCGTCCAACGCTGCGACCCCTGCGTCGGCTTTGTACATCTTTTTATGCTCGTAAATCTGGTCTCGTATCGCGCGTGCTTCGGTGACCGTGTTGACCGCCATCGCTCGTTGCAGTAACACTTCGCGTTCTTCTGTCACGGTGTCGGTCTCCATCTGCCGGGTGTGATGCGAGGTTCCGTCGGGCCCGATTTCGTTTGTAGTTTCGGGGTTGATCGTATTATCCATATTTGATTCGTTCCTTTTTGGCGCACTTTTTGTTTGCGCTCTGCTCTCGTTTATACCCGCGATGCCGAAACACAATCCGCGAGGGTGTCCCACAAAAAGGGCAAGTCGTTCTCGCTCGTGCCGCGCCCGAAGGAAAAACGGACGGCGGAACCGGCAATCTCCGGCGGTAAACCCAGTGCGAGCAGGACATGCGACGGCTCGATGGACCCGGACGCGCACGCGGATCCAGACGACACCGCGACGCCGTGCAAATCCAGCGACAGAAGCAATGTCTCGCCGTCCGCACCGGGGAACGATAGGTTCGCGATATGCGGCAGACGCCGCCGGGTATCGGACGGACCGTGTTGTATGGCGTCCGGGATTCGCTCCCGGACGCCGCGCTCGAATCGCTCCCGCAACGCCGCGAGACGGATCGCCTCCGTGTCGCGGCGTTGCGGGAGCAGTTCCGCCGCCTTACCGAAACCGATTATCGCGGGCGCGTTCTCGGTGCCCGCTCTTTTTTCGCGCTCCTGCTGTCCGCCGTGAAGCAGGGGAGACCACTTTACCCCGCGCCGGACATACAGTGCCCCGATTCCCTTCGGTCCGTAAATCTTGTGCGCGGATAGCGTGAGCAGGTCTACGCCGAGCGTGTCAACATTCAGCGCTATCGCGCCCAGCGTTTGTACGGCGTCGGTGTGCAGATATACGCCCGCGTTCGCCGACTTGACCGCACGACCAATCCCGGCAATTTCGGCGATGGTGCCTATTTCGTTGTTGCCATGCATCACGGAGACAAGCGCGGTCCGCTCCGTCACGGCACTCGCGACCACTTCCGGTGCAACGGTGCCGTCGGGTTCTACCGGCAGATAGGTCACGGAGAAACCGAGCATTTCCCCGGCGAACTTCGCGCAGTCCAGCACGGCGTGGTGTTCGGTTTGCACGGTGACAAGGTGATCGCGCCCCCGTTCACGTCCCGCCAGTAGCACACCGAGTAGCGCGGTGTTATCCGATTCGGTACCGCCGGACGTAAAATAGATCTCGCTCGCGTCGGCATGTACTGTGTCGGCGATAATATCGCGGGCATGATCCACGGCGCGGCGCACGTCGGAGCCGAACCGATGCACCGACGACGGGTTGCCGAAGCCGTCGCTGTCGCCCAGATACGGAAGCATCGCATCGCGCACCCGGCTATCCACCGGCGTCGTGGCGGCGTAATCCAGATACAAACGGCGCGGAGTTGTCATAGCATCATTGTAGCCCGGATAGTCACGTCGCCGCACTGTGCCTGTTCCGATACAGATTTCAGGCATGGCACGGGATTTGCAAGACTTGCCTCCCAAAGTGGCGACGCGACGGGGCAGAGGGCATCATTCCGCCTTCCCTGTTGCAGATTTGATGTCGCTGGCGGATTGAGGAAGCAACGATGCAGATAATTTTGAAGCCGGGGGCGGTACTGGTATTGGTTGGAGTAGTCATCGCCCTGAGTGTCGGGGCGTTCTGGCGTTTAGGAGGGCAGACCGCGAAAGTGCCGGATACGGCAGCCGCAACCGCTTCGGTCGAAAACCTCCCCAACGCGCAGAGTATCGTGGAACCAACGATGTCCGGTTTGTCCGACGCAATGAAAAAAGCTGCCACGAGCGATGCTTACGAGCCGGTAGAAAAACCCGGCGGCAATACGCAGGCGACTTGCTTCACGATAATAAAACCCGGCAAAGTCTCCTGGGAGGTCAGTACCGGAGCAGCGGCGACCCGACCGGTGAAGCAAGGGAGCGAATTGTGCTTTTCGGTCTGGGCACGGTCGGCGACACAGAACGAGGTCGAACTGGTGCTGGAACGGAACGGCGAACCGTTTGACCGCTACCTTTCCGAATCCGTGACGCTTACTCCGGAATGGAAAGAATATGGTTACCTCTGTACAGTAACCAACGATTTTCCGGAACGGGCAGGGGTTGCGGCACGGGTTCATATGGCGTCTACGGCGGGTGTCGTGGAACTCGCGGGGCTTAAAGTCGTGCCCGCGCTATAAGGGCGGGTGCTACATTTTGGGTACGCAAGAAACTTCCTTCTGTCCGATCCTCTAAGTTGGTATATACCAATAAGCCTGTGTCTGAAAATTAACATAGGTTTATTGAAAGGTTAATCTTCATTTAACACTGTCTTAATGTAGGCTGGGTAAACTATTACCGTTCATCGCCAGGGCACTCGTGCTGTAACTTGTTTTATACGTTGTAAGGACATTGAATAATGACGAAATATGATGGATCGAAATCGCATGGTTTCACCCTTATCGAATTACTTGTAGTTATCGCTATAATCGCTATTCTCGCCGCGATATTATTTCCTGTATTCGCCCAAGCACGTGCTAAAGCACGTGCAACCGCCTGTTTGAGTAACCTCAAGCAGATCGGTTTGTCTGCTCAGATGTATTCCCAGGATTACGACGAAAGCCTTCCGGCGTGGGTCGAATCCTTCGGTCGCGCCGATGCAACGGATGAGACGAATGCCGCGGGGACGAATGTGCCCGCCGGGGATGGATGTGTCGGTACATCGAACGCCAACGCCACCACCGGCGACATGCGCGGATGCTGGCACGCCAAACTTTCTCCCTATGTTAAGAGTGGCAACGTGGAAAGTTCGGACAAAAACGTTTCCGACAATAGCGGGGTCTGGCACTGCCCTGATGCGGGGTCCCGAGGCGAGTTTGTTTACTTCAAAAACGCGGCGAATCAGGACACGGACCGGTACACGTTCTCCTATGGCTACAGCGGATTGCTGAGCTACTACGGCTATGTAAACACGGCACAAATCCTCTCGAAGGATCGGTTCTACCGCTACCCTCGCCTCTCTGAAATGGATGCCCCCGCAAGTACGGTTTTCGCGGGCGATGGGGGCGGCTTCAACGGGCGCATAGCCCCGCCGTTCAGTTTCGACTGTTATAACAAGCGGTATCGTCTGAAGACGCCCGCCTACCCCAGTGGCACGTTCCGTGAAGTCTGCTGGGAGATTCCCGACCGGCATAACAGTGGCGCGAACTACGTCTTCTGCGACGGACACGCGAAATTTCTGCAAGCGGACGTGGCTTACCCGACTCCGGCTGTCAAGGGTGCCGCATGGACAGTCGCGGACACGAAAAAAGCGTATGCCGCCGCCGCGCGATTTTTCGCATATGACAAGAAAGACCGCGACTGGCTGGAATCGAACAGCCAGTAATTACTGCGATTCGTAACGAACACCCCGAAGTGCGGTCTACTTCGGGGTGGTTTTCTTATTCTTTGTTGTCGTTCCAAGAGCAATTTATCCGATCTGAACTATTGCGCTGGTCCGATAACGTACCGGACAGCCCGGTTTCCAAGTACGATATACTTTTGTTCATGAACGATTCTCCCGTCATGTTCCCCCCAGTGCGGACGGCAACAGTGCGTCGGACCACCTCGGAAACTGACATTTCCCTCTCGCTACACCTGGATGGCGACGGGGAAAGCGACGTCAAAACCGGCGTCGGCTTCTTCGATCATATGCTGACGCATATCGCGCGGCATGGTCTGCTTTCCCTGACCGTTTCCGCAACCGGCGACACGTACATTGACGACCACCATACGGTCGAGGATGTCGGTATCGCGCTCGGGCAAGCCCTGCGCGATGCGGTCGGAGACAAACGCGGCATCGCCCGCTACGGCGACGCCACGGTTCCCATGGACGAGACGCTGGTGCTTTGCGCCCTCGATTTTTCCGGGCGCGGCGCATTCTACACCGATCTTCAGTTCCCCGACACGCGCATCGGACCGACGTTCGCGTCGGAGTTGGTCGCG
>JACMIS010000385.1 GCA_014381035.1 Armatimonadota bacterium | reverse complement strand
TTCTGCGTCTCGCCCTGGCTACCTACGAGGCAGTAGACGATTACCGTATGGCACACACCGGAGAACCAATGCCTTGGGAGCGACGTAAATGGGGGGAACCGTTCGGGGCGGGACTCGCGGAGTGATCGGGTACATCGCTCCTCTAATCCGAATCGCGGACGATGAAGAGGTGCCCATGCTGGTTGCCGAAAACGTGACAGCGACCGAAATTGAAGCCGTGGAAAACGTTTGGCTGCCATTCCTACTCTCCGCGTGGCAGTCTCGATTGCAAGCCGGAGTAAGCGCGAGCGATCTGCCGGAGCATAAGCATTGGCTTTGGACACGAAAAGCTCGGCAATACTGGAACAAAAGTGGGTATCAATTTTTCGGATTGACTGCCGAAGGCGATACTCAGGGACTGATGCTTGTCAACTCCCTTCGACTGTGCCGCCTTCCTATTCAAATCGGCAAGCCGCTCGTGTATGTTGACTATATCGCTACCGCGCCGTGGAACCTGCGTTCCCTGACCGATACACCCCGGTATCGTGGAGTGGGTAAAGTCTTGATTGAGGCAGCGGTCACATTCAGCCGTGATTGCGGAATGGGTGGTCGAATCGGTCTTCATGCGTTGCCGCAGGCAGAATCGTTCTATCGGGACACCTGTGGTATGACCGATTTAGGCGAGGACGCGAACGAGTACGATCTGCGCTACTTCGAGATGGACGAGACGGAGGTAGCCGCGTTCTTGAAACCGTGAATTTGCCTGACCGTGTTTGCGTCGCCCCCGGTGGAATGGTATAAAATCCGCTGACCTCCCCATGTTTTCGACACCCCCTGACACCCTTACGCCCGCTTTTTCCGGGCACCAGACGTTTGTTTTTCGTTACCCCTGGCTGAAAAAAGGCGTGGACGCGCTGACCAGAGACCCCGCCGTTTTCCGCTCCCCCGACGCGATTGTCCGTCTCGGGGTCGGCAAGAATATGGTCGATGCCATACGCCACTGGACGCTTTCCACCGGCAACCCCCGAAATTGTTCGGCGTACAGCGTCACAGGAAGTTTCGCGAGCCATGCCCTTTCCCTTCGCTATCCAGCAATAAGCCCGCCAATCGATCTCGGCGAAGGGTAGGCGGATACTCTTGCCATTACGGCAACCTTTAGCAAAGTTGCCATGAGGGTCAAGAATTGAACAAAGCATGAACCAATCCGCCAATGTGACACTCTCACAAATTCTTCGGTTTGACAGCAAAACAAATAGCTATAAACTCGCTCTCATAAGGGCAATAAATGATGTTGCTCTCGCGTACCCCACTCCAGACGACGACCGTGATGTCTTGATTCCGTTAAAAACAATTTCTACATACTGGGTGGCTTACTTTTGGGCGTTCATGTCACCGCAAAATATCATCTACCAAGGAGCGCGAAATCTTCGGGATGGAAAATTATTCAATGACTTAGCTTTCCGTGACGGATTGACTGCTCTGCGTAAAGCATTTGACGCGCTTATCAGTAACAGCAAGCCTTCCGACGGTTTCTATCTCATATCCGAAATGCAGACAACGCGTCGGCGAAATTCATACTCCGCCGATTTCATCCGGCAGTTTGATTCCACTGTCACGATTATTGGGCGAAGCGTCCTATACCCAATTCAGTATGCAGGACAGGGTGGAGCGCAATGGAACGTGTTCCCTCGTCCAAAACGGGCCGGCGAGTTTGATATGCCTTCGTGTCACTGTTTGCCCGGTGTGACGCCGGAAACGCTTTGTCTCAAAGTCCCCGCTCAAATATGGCAGGGTTTCAAAGAGTTATCGCTTTGGATTGAGGCACTATGCACACACGAATGGTGTTTGTTTTCCGAGACAGTGAAGGAGAACCAACTAAGCAACGTATCACGCGGCGATGTTTATAATCTTTTGACGGATCGACCGGGTAACCGCCGCCCGCTTTCGTGGGAGCGCAATCATGTTGATGTTCTCATCATGGAAGGCAATTGTTTTGTTTGCCCTTGGTCTCTACGAAAGATAGATAAAATCGGTGACTACGCCCTCGACCATCTGATACCAATTGCTCTGTATCCGATCAATGACTTATGGAACCTGTTACCCTCGGACCATGACTACAATTCGCATGTAAAAAGGGCGAAATTGCCAAGTCAGCAAAGGTTGATAACAGCGTCCCGCGTCTTTGAAGATTCATATTCCATCTATTCGACTTCCAGAGTATTGGGGAAAACACTTGTGGAAGACTCTGAGCGACGTTTTCTGTCGCGCCCAAATACGCCGTCTACCATTTCCGCCGAAGTCGTTAAGTTTATTGAGCGAATCTCTCTGTGGCGAAGCGTTGAAACTTTTTAGTTCCGGTTTAAGACAGTCCCACGGCGTCGTGCGCATACGACTTTATGGGCGGTTATTGCGGCGTTTCCGAGGCGACCACGGGCGGCGAACTGACGGTTGACCATCTTCGTGGCGCTACTTGTTGTCCACGACGAAGGAAATGGAGTGCGTGGCGGCTCCGTTGTTTTTGTCGCGTGTCGTTAGCAGGATTCGGTATTTGCCCGGCTCCTTGGGCACGGTCACCGACCCGTCCTCCTGGAACGAACCGGACCCGAGTACGCCCGCTTTCTGCTCGAAGTCGCCGACGAATCGTTTCGTGGGATCGTTGGGCAGGACTTCGAACCGGATCGGTAGCGTTGCCCCGGCGTAGTCGGTCGCTTTCGCGGCGATGCGTAGCGCGGCGCTCGGCGATAGACGCGCCGGTTTCGCGGGGCTGGACACGCTCAAAATCGGCACGCGCTTTTGTGGCGCTTTGCCCGACCAGAGTTGCTGCATCGCGTCTACGACGGCGAGACGTTCCCCGGTGCTGAGGTGTGTGGTGTGAAACGCGGCGGTCCCGACTTTGCTGGCGCCCCAGTAGAAGAGATACCCGCCGAGAACCCGGCCCTTTTGCTTGACGATACTGTTCTGGTAAAGGCTCGTCGTGGACGACGCTTTTTCGGCACTGGATGGCTCGACCGCACCTACCCACGGGGCGCCTGGAACAGTGCTGGGGAGCGAGAACGCGTATTCGGTTATGACGTATGGCTTCGTCCAAAGGCGCATGCGCTCGTGAAGTGTTGGCAGCCCGTCGTAGGAGTTGATTCCGAGCAGATCCAGACTGGGGCATTTCGCCAGCAGAATCGCCATCTTTTCGGGCCACATATCGGCAAGCACCGTCATGACCGGATGGTTTGGGTCCTCTTCTTTGACGATCTTCGCCAGCCGTTCGATCTGCAAATACACTTCCGGTGATTCTGTGCCGAGTTCGACTTCGTTCCCGACCGACCACATCAGCAGCGCGGGATGGTTCCGATATTGCCTCACCCGCTTGCGAAAATCTTCCGCTTGTTCGTCGCGCATCGCGGCGTTTTTGTAGGAGAAGCCGTCGTTCTTGCGCATCCAATATCCGATGGTGACGGTCAATCCCTGGGCGTGACACCTGTCGAGAAACGCGCCGGTTTTGTCGTCAACGCCCCACGTACGCACGGAGTTGGCACCGAGTTTCTTCAACTCGTCTAGCCGCGATTCCGCGCCGGCTCCCTTGATGAAGTATGGCTTGCCCGCGCGAAGCAACGTGTACCCGGATCCGGCTCGTGTCAGTTCTATTTTCATTGGCGAGTCGATCGTGCCAGCCAGCATTAATAATGTGGCGATAAGGGGGGCAAGTAATGTCATGATCTTATTTTACATGATTCTTTCTTTGTCCTACGCGGACGGCGCCAACCTTACGTTGGATCGTTGTACCTGCGGTGCTGTGTTACTGCTTGGTGGTTGTGTGTCGGCACTTTCCCGCGAAATCGTCGGTTACCGGTTTTAAAGGTGTGTTAAAAACCAAAAGACGCAAAAGCG
>JACMIS010000384.1 GCA_014381035.1 Armatimonadota bacterium | reverse complement strand
GACCGACGAGCGCTACATAGTGATGCAGGAACTTTGGAATGCCGCCCGGAGCCACGTTGGCCAAAGTCTGAAACACTGCACCGTTGACAAACTGCTCCTCTGGCGTTACGACGACCATATCGGGATCACGGTAGCAAAACGCTTCTCTGGTTTCGCACCAACGGGATGGAAGGTGGCGGCGGTAGACGGAAGTGCGCCGGATGTTGCCGATAGCGCGTGGAATGCTATCGACGGCAACCCTGATACGCTCTGGCAGATGGGAAGCGCGTCCGCACCCCATTCGTTGACGGTCGACATGGGTAGTGACCGGCGAATCGGTGGTCTCTCCTACCTTCCCCGGCAGGATAAAAGCCGGGAGGGCGTTATCGAAACCTATCATTTTGAGACGAGCGTGGACGGAAAAAGCTGGGTCGCCGCTATCACGGACGGGCGATTCGATAATATACGGAACAATCCGGTGCTCCAGGAAGTAGTCTTTGCTCCCGTCACCGCACGCTTCTTCCGCTTCACAGCTCTGAAGGATGTCGAGGGGGGAACTGCGGTGAGCGTCGCGACGATCTCCGTTTTGCCCGTCACCATGCACTGGTAGCCAGCAGAAGACAACACAAAGAAACGATTATACGGCGGGAGGGTCGGCGGACGAGATGAATCTGGCAAGGTCCGCATTCATGGACTACACGATGGCGGAGCTGACGGTCGTGATCCTTAGTAATATCACTTAGAACCGCTAAGTGATATCGGGGAGAAAAGTACCATCGGGCGCATCACTGAATTTACAGTATATACGCACTATTTAAATGCTCTGGCTCGTTTCAACAAAATGGTATTGACAAGAAATCGATCTAATGTTACAATTTGGCTATTACGGAATAGCAATTTGGGATAGCGCAGAAGAATCGGCATGGCAACGACGCAAAAAACTAATTCAGGAACCTTACGCCGCCCAACAATTGCAACCATCGCGTCGCACATGGGATTGTCGAAAGCGACCGTCACGCATGTGCTGAATGGACGGGCTAACGAGCAACGCATACGTCCCGAGACGAAGAACCGCGTTCTGGAAGTCGCCCAGGATCTGGGGTATCGCGCGAATGCGTCCGCTCGAGCTATTCGCGCGGGACGGTTTGGGAATATCGCATTAGTCCAATCATTGTTGGGGCAGTACCTTCCCAGAGAGTTGCTCCTCGGATTGATGAAAGCTATTGCGAATAAGGATCTGCATCTGGTGCTATCACAAGTATCCGATGGTGTCATCGACAACGATTCCTATCTACCGCACACGATGCGTGAATTGTCTGCCGATGGGGTTTTGGTTTACCGGCACGTCGGGTTTTCGCAGCCGTTTTTGGAACAGATTCATAAATCTCGGATACCGGCGATCTTTCTGAATGTCCAGCAGGATTCCGACTGTATTCATCCCGATGATTTGATGGGGGGGCGTCTGGCTACTGAATTCCTTTTACGTCTCGGGCATGAACGGATCGCCTATGTCGATACTGAAGTGTACAAGAACGAGTTTTATAGCAACCAGCATTACAGCAAGCATGATCGCCGGTCGGGCTATGAGCAAGTGATGATGGCGACCGGTAGGGCACCCTGGGTTTATTTACTTCCACAAGAGTGGGAGGGGAATGGGCGGATAGGTGTGGATCAGCGAGTGGAGTCCGCGAAGTCGCTATTGTCCGGGGACGGTCGACCGACGGCAGTGGTCGCCTATGAGCTAACGGAAGCGATGGCCGTGGTACATGCTGCCCACCTTCTGGGACTGAGGATACCGGAAGACCTTTCGATTATTCTGTTCCATAACAGGATCGATGATCGCTATTTTATCCCGTTTCATACGGTCAGCAACGTGATGGAGAAGATGGGCGAGGAAGCCGTCGGAATGCTTATCGAAAAAATCGAGTACCCGGAGATAGAGTTGCCGACGAAGGCTGTTCCTATGGAAATGTTGGAAGGGGCGACGTGTATGCCTCCCCATAACTGACTGTGGGCTACGTTCCATCGGTTTAAGGTATGGCTGGTCAATGGTACGACCGGTTTGTCATACGGATAGGTTCGATATAGAATCGTCTCGGGGTTCAAGGTGAATGGGAACCCCATTACCCGCCAATGATTGGCAAAAACGTACAAAGGAAACCATCAATGAAGAAGTCTGCAATGTGTCGCCGAAATGGCTTTACCCTGATTGAACTGCTCGTTGTTATTGCAATCATTGCTATATTGGCAGCTATCTTGTTCCCTGTATTCGCACAGGCACGTGAAAAAGCGCGGCAAATCTCCTGTCTCTCTAACCAGAAACAGCTTGGTCTGGGCTATATGCAATACACCCAGGATTACGACGAAAGCTACATCTTCTCCGAAAGATGGGGCAGTGCTGGGAATGGTTGGGCGGGACGAGTCTATCCCTACGTCAAGAGCAAGGGCGTTTACAAATGCCCCAACGACACCATCACGTCGGCGGATTTCGGCGATGGGACAGCCTGGTGGGTACGGCGAGGGGATTTCATCTCGTATGCGACGAACTCCAACATTTCCGCCTATGCGCCTTGGTGGGAATGGCCGGCCCCCGTCAACGGCGTCTATGATTCGAACGCGACCAAGTTGGCCACGCTGTCCAATCTTGGTAGTCCCGCACAGACAGTTCTGTTCTACGAAAGCCCCTTCTCGGTTGACGGCACTGGTCCGGGAACCGAACCGCTCCTGAACACGAAGAATAAGTTCTTCGGTAACTTCGCCGACGACGTTTCTAACTCCCTTGAGACGGACAGTTCTGCCGGTACCGGTGGCAACGGCGCGTGGCAGTCCCCGGTAGTCGGCGATTTACATAAAGACTACAAACTGAATGGTTTGAAACTCGTGGGCGGAGCCAACTTCATATTAGCCGATGGACACTGCAAATACCTGAGAGTCAGCCCGGAGGACAACGGCGTGGGTGGGGCAGTTTCGCTCGGGGGAGCCGGCACCTGTGTCGAACCGAAAGATCTCTCCGCAACCAAGTTTGTCGCCACCTTCTGCCGCCAGTAAAGGGCGAAAGGGGTTCACCCCGGTCAGACCTGCCATCCGAATGGGGCGGGACTGACCGGGGTGCAGTGAAACGATGCGGTTATTTTAAATCATGTATCGAATCAGGAAAGACAAGAGTAGAGTGAGAATGGGAAAATCATGGCTATCTGCTGTGTTCGCGGTCGGTATTGCTGTCACCGCTGTCACAGTAGTCGGTTGTACCAAGAAAACGGCAGCCCCACCGCCCGGAGCGGCGTCCAAGACCACAGACGATATTTTAAAAGAAAATCCGGGGTTCCGGAAATCGGTTGTTGATTCCCGCATAGCCCAGGTTCAAAATAGTAATCTGCCGGAACCAGAGAAGCAACGCATCATTGCAAAGTTGCGTGCGGAGGGGCCACCAAATAGTCGGTAGTCCCGTTTATGTCTGAGCCATTGACGGGATTTCTTCGCCGCCTGGGTTATGGTTTCTCCATGCGCGTCGGTCGCGGTAAAGGTCTGAGAGTAAGTTGCCCGGATTGCTGACAGCGTCCCCTACCCGATATTAGAACAGTACAATGAAGATCCTATTTGTCGCCGGAATGGCTGGATGGCTCATTTCTGTGACCCCCGCTATGTCCCTCGGGCAAGGCACTACGTTGGGCAGTCGGATGCCGTCTGTGTCCCCTGAGCGGATGGTGCGGTATGAATACGTTTACACAAAATATGGGGACGGTGCCACAACCTATTCGGGTTCTGTGGATCTTTCTATCGATTCCACCGCCCTCTACTACCGGGAGTATCGCGGCGACCGCGAGTACCGCGAAGTATTGTATGACCGCAATGCGAACAAAGTGTTGCTGTTCAACCACCCACAAAACCGCCTGAACGTATTTAGCGAGTTGCCCCATGACGCGGCATCCTTCATCCCGTTTCCCTTTCAGGATGAGGCGATTGCTCGTGTGGTCGAGTTGTCCCCTGCCCAGACGCTGGCGTTGTCTGAGGGAGCGAGGATTATTTCGAAAGCAGGTACGCTCAGTACGAGGATGCATTCGGTTCCCGTGCAGTTCCGGGCAGAATTGATTCCCGCTGTGTCCGGTTCAAAGGTGAAAACCTTCTCGATCCGTGCTGCCGACGGTGAAGTCGCTGGCTGGACATTTACGTACGAAGCAAAGAAAGACGGTCCCGTGTTGCCCACGCGTATCATACGCCAGACGGGATCGCCGTTCATGACGCCAGAGGAGAGAGGGAGGTACCAGCGTCGCGAAGTAGTTCCTCTGACGCACTGGCGACCGGATGCCCGCATCCTCTATACGTTTGTCGCGGATCGTCCTGCGGAACCGGTGCCGACGATGGAGTCACTTTTCCGAACTGCCAACGAGCAAACCACCATCGTTGACCGCCGTGATCTGAAGAATCCGATAAGTTTCCGATACCGGAAGGAGGGCGGCGAATTAGAAAGGCAGATCCAAACGGCGCGTGCACAGGGCGATTCCGCGAACACAGGGAATACTTTGAGGCGTTGGTTGGAGGCGGGTGGCTATCTGCTACTCGCGCCTTTAGTGATCGGTGCCCTCTGTTTGTTCGGCGTCGTGTGGAGTACCAGTAGGCGGAGTGCCCGATCCACAAAGACACAAGCCTCTGGATGACAATATTATAATGAAAGTAAACTTATTTATCTCGGTCCATGAGTCGGCAAAGCCGACCGTTATCTCCCCACTGCTCCATGGGCAATTCGCGGAACACCTGGGGACCTGTATCTACGACGGCGTCTGGAAAGATGGCAGATTCAACGAAGCCGTGGTCGAAGCTCTTGCCGAACTACGTCCCCCTGTCCTGCGATGGCCCGGCGGTTGCTTCGCCGATGACTACCACTGGCGCGATGGCATCGGACCGAAAGAGAAACGTCCCCGTACCGTCAATATCCATTGGGGATACCATGTAGAGGATAACTCCTTCGGGACGCATGAGTTTGTTGAACTCTGTCGCCGTATCGGGGCACAGCCCTACTTTGCCGGAAACGTCGGCTCAGGAACCGTCCAGGAGTTCCGAAACTGGATCGAGTATTGTAACTTCAGGGGTGACTCTACTCTCGCACAGGAACGGACCACGAACGGTTCGCCCGATCCCCTGAACATCTCCTGGTGGGGTGTCGGCAACGAAGGCTGGGGATGCGGAGGCAACTTCTGCCCGGAGGATTACGCCGTCGAGTACAAGCGTTACACCACCTTCCTGCGCGACTTTCCGGGCGCACCGCTGAAGCTGATCGCCTGCGGACCCGATAGCAACAACGCCGATTGGACCCGTCGTTTCTTTGGGAAACTCGGGAATTACGCCCGCTCGGGGCGGGTTCATGGCTATGCGGCACACTTTTATACCACCGAATGGAAAGGGGGCTATGGTACGGCAACCGGCTTCTCGGACGAGCAGTTTTACCAGATGCTCTCCCATAGTCGAAAGGTCGAAACGCTGATCCTGCAACAGCGTGCGATCATGGATGGCTGGGACCCGGATCGGAAGATTACGCTGATACTGGATGAGTGGGGAACCTGGCACCACCCAGGCGACACTCCTCCGACAACCAACTACGCACTCTACCAACAGAACGCGATCCGGGATGCACTGGTCGCCGCAATGTCTCTGGACATCTTCCATAACCAGGCTGATAAGCT
>JACMIS010000383.1 GCA_014381035.1 Armatimonadota bacterium | reverse complement strand
GTACTTGCCGGGGTGATGGGTAAGTTAGGCGTCTATGGGTTCTACCGCTTTGTGATCCCGCTCTTCCCCGACCTGTCGCGCCAAGCCGCGCCCGCGTTCGTGTGGCTGGCGGTAATTGCCATCATCTACGGTGCCCTCGTCGCCGCGATGCAACGCGACACGAAGCGGCTGATCGCGTATTCGTCGGTCTCACACCTCGGCTTTATCATCCTGGGCTTGTTCAGCGGCACCGCGCACGGCGTTTCCGGTGCGATGCTACAAGCCATTAACCACGGCGTGACCACCGGCGCACTTTTCCTGATCGCCGGAATCCTGTACGAGCGGCGCGGAAGCAACCGCATCGCGTCATTCGGCGGGCTGTGGGAACAGATGCCGGTCTTCGGTCGCATCTTTTTGATCGTCACCTTCAGCGCGATTGCGCTCCCGCTCACCAATGGCTTCGTCGGCGAATTCTTGATCCTGCTCGGCGCGTTCCAGACGCAACCGCTGGCGGCGGGCATCGCGACCACGGGCGTGATCTGGTCGGCGGTCTATATGCTCTGGATGTTCCAGCGCGTGATGTACGGACCGGTGCGCCGCCCGGAGGTCCGCCGTCTGCACGACCTGTCCGGCGCGGAGATCGGACGACTTGCCCCGTTCGTGGCGGTGATCTTCCTGTTTGGAATCGCGCCGTGGCTGTTCACGCGCATAATGGACCCTTCCGTGACCGCCGTGGTCGAGCAATTCACCGGGAAACCGGAAGGAAGCAGCAGTGTCGGGGTTCCCGCCATCACGCCATCGCTCGCCGCACCGTCTGAGACTGGTGAGGAAGCCCCGCAGATCCCGCTCGGCGGTTCGAATGATCCGTCGGGCTTGCCCTTGCTGGAACGTGCCGAACCGGCTACCGGAGAAATCGCCGCACCGGAGAGTACACCCTAATGGATACAAGCAATATTGTGACGAGTGCGACGGCCGGAATGATTTCTCTACTGTCGCCGATTGTTCTGATGTTAACCGGAATGGTCGTTCTGATTGTTGGCGTCGGCAAGGCGTCGGCGGAACGTAGCCGGATGACCACGCTGATCGCGCTATTGGGTGCCCTGGTCGCGGCAATCGTCGCCGGAGCGAATCTTTCCGTCGGAACACAGTCCGCGAACGTTCTGCCGGCTACCGTCGCCTTCGGCGGCGGCATGATAAACGACTCGCTCGGCGCGATTTTTAACATCGTCCTCGCACTGTCGGCGTTCCTGTCTATCCTGATGTCGGATCGCTATCTTGCCGAACGGCGACTGCCCGCTGGCGAATTTTTCGCGTTGATGCTGTTTTCCGCGTCGGGCGGGATGGTGATGGCACAGGCGTTCGACCTGATCAACATCTTTGTCGGTCTCGAAGTGCTTTCGGTCGCGCTATATATTCTCGCCGGTTTCACGCGGCGTGACATGCGCTCGGAAGAGGCGGCGGTAAAATACTTCCTGCTCGGCGCGTTCACGTCGGCGTTCCTCCTGTTCGGTTCCGCGCTGATCTATGGCGCGGTCGGTATCACGATGAAGGCGAACAATCTTTCGCTGGAGGCGACCACGCCGTCGTACACGAACCTGTATGTCATCACGAACGCGATGTCCGCGACGAAGGATATGGTGGCTCCGCTGGCGGCGAACCCGCTGTTTATCACCGGAGCAATCCTGGTGATTGTCGGGCTTTGCTTCAAGGCAAGCATCGTACCGTTCCACTCCTACGCGCCGGACGTGTATGAGGGCTCGCCTGTTCCGGTGACGGCGTTTATGTCGGCGGCGGCGAAAGCGGGGGCGTTCGCCGCGTTCCTGCGCTTCTACTTGGTTCTTCTGGACGGCGGGGGGAACGAGGGACCCTATCGCACCCTTCTGTGGGGGCTGGCGGCGGCAACGATTCTGGTCGGCAACGTTTTAGCGGTGCGGCAGACCGCGATCAAGCGGATGCTCGCCTACTCCTCGATTGCGCACGCGGGGTACCTATTGGTGGGCTTGCTGGCGATGGCTCCCGCGAACGGTACCCTGATCCGAAACGATACGTGGCGATTCGCGGAAACATCGGTCGGCTACTACCTGCTGGTGTACACCTTTATGAACCTCGGTGCGTTCGCGATACTGGCATGGTTGGGGCGTCGGGACGGACGCGAATATACGCAGGTGTCCGATCTGGCGGGCTTGGCGAAGCGGCAACCGTTAGCGGCGGGGATGATGGCGGTGTTCCTGCTATCGCTCGCGGGTATTCCACCTGCGGCGGGCTTTTTCGGGAAGTTGTATCTGTTCCTCGCCGCCTTGAACGCCGGTTATACCGGGCTTGCGGCGTTCGGTCTGGTCGTGTCGGTGATCGGAGCGATCTATTACCTGAATGTGATCGTCTCGATGTTCTTCCGCGAAGGGGATAATCATTTCTCCGCGACGAAAGCGGGCGGCGGTGCGTGGGCGGTAGCCGTGATAGCCGCCACCGCCACCTTGCTCCTCGGACTGATCCCACTCCCGAACGTGACGCCGAAGTTGTCCGTCCGGGCCCAGCCCGTTATCCGGCGCGGGAACGCTCCGGTCCGGGTTAACAGACCGAGTGCGCCCGGCAGCCGTGTCCCCGCCGGAGGTCCGACGAGCGGGCGCGTCGGAAACAGCGCGGAGTAGGTAGCGGTGCCTGCTATTCGGAGGTTTTACCCACCCCCGTGCCATCGCTACCGCGTCAACCGCCCCACGGTTGCCGACAGAATATCGCCCGTTTGCGCGGTCAGGGTGTAGAACATCGCTTCGCGGAACCGCCGTTGCGCGGGGTGAAGGCGGCTGTTGCCCGCGCCGCCCGCCCCGGCAATGGCGGCGTGCGACACGCGGACCGCAAGCTCGATTGCCCATGCCCGCGCCTGTAATGCCTCTTCTTTGTAAACCGGCGTGTCCTTGAAACCGTCTGCGATGCGCCGGGATTCGACGCGACACGCGGCGATCTCGTTCTCAAACGCCGTCACGGCGGCGGGCAACACCGGCAAGCCGTCGCCGCGCTTCTGTGCGACGCTACGAAGCGTCCGCAAGGCTCCTATCGCGCATCCGAGTGGGGGCGCAGTCGCCCCCGCGATCCCGTAGAAATCCCCGCGTGCCATCTCGTCGCGGGAACTCCATTTGACCAGGTTTTCCTCGGGAACAAACAGATCCTGTAATTCGACCTCCGTGGTCGCGGTGGCGTTCATCGCGCAGAGCGGCAGGGGCGGTGTCGAGCGAAGGGCGTCGCTTTCCTCGGCAGGCGCGTACAGGTACACGTGGCGGTCGGTGTCGGTATCGAGACTCGCCCCGAAGATGATTCCGGAAAGATAGGGGTAGCCCGTCACCCAGGGCGCGATGCCGGTGAGTCGGTAGCCGCCCGAAACCGCCGTGGCGAGGATCATCGGCTCCTTGCGGCGCAGGTGCCCGAACCCGACCCCGACATAATGCCGTCCCGCCGCCATATCGCGCAGATACCGTTCGCGCAGGGTCTGGTTCTTGCTTCCGGCGATGGTGCCGCAGGAGCCCAAATGCTGAGTGAGGATAAACCAGGTCGTGCCGCACGCCGCGGTGAGGGCTTCCGTGAACTCGCGCTGGAACGCCCCGGAGCACGCGCTCCCGCCCCATTCCACGGGCGTGGTGACACCGACCAACCCCGCGTCCGCCAACGCCTGCAGATTCTCGCCGGGGTTGGCACCGCCGTTGTCTACGGATTCGGCGCGTGGCTCGATGATCGTGTCACAGATCTGTTTCGCGGTGGCAAGAAGCCGCGTCTCGTCGTCGTTTAAGGCGGTATCGGCAGGAACATTCGTTTCGGCAGAGTTTTCCATATGCGGGAAAGTGTACCCCAAAGCGCGGGGAGTGATAGTGACGCGGGAACGAATTCCCGCGCGCCGTTCGCGTTACCCGGACGTTTCCAGAATCCCTACCAGTGCGGGAACGAGTTGTTTTTTGCGCGAAACGATGTCGCCCAGATCGTAGAGGCTGCCGCCGAGATGGGCGAACGGCAGACCAGCGATCAGGCGCGACGACCCGCGCACGAGCATGTGGCTTTCCCCGGTGACGACGTCGGTGATCATCAGACACAAAAGGGCGAGGTTTTCCCGCGATACGCGGTCGTCCATCGCCGAGATGAGTTCCGGGACACGGGCGGGGAGTTCCTGCATTCCGGTGACTTCGACCTGCGCGATGGAAATCTGTACGCCCGCCATCTCATAGGCTTTGCGGTCGCCGTCCATAATGTCGTCCAGCGATTTCGCGGCGAGACCGGACGCGGCATTGAGCAGTTCCGCACCGTACTGATGCATTTCGAGTCGGCAAACATTCGACAGCCAGGCGGCGGCGGCGCGGTCGCGGGCGGAAGTGGTCGGCGAGCGGAATACCAGCGTGTCCGACAGAATCCCGGAAAGGAGCATCCCGGCAATAGAACGTGGCGGCTCCAGAGCGCGGTCACGGCACTTTTCCGCGACCAGAGTAGACGTACTGCCGACCGGGTCCACGGTGAACGGGATCGGGGCGGCGGTCGGCGGGTTGCCGAGGCGGTGGTGATCCAGAACGGCGACGATTTCGGCTTCTTCCGCGCCGGTCACGGCTTGCGACAGTTCGTTGTGATCCACCAGGATCAGTTTGGCGCGGGGCGGCGAGAGCAACTCTTTCTGCTCCGCCATGCCGACATAGCACCCCGATTCGTCGGTGATCAGCACGCTGTTCTCCTCCGAGCGGAGCACGGCGTTGCGGTGGTCGGAAACCCGCTCCCGCTCCTTATACATCGTGACCTTCTCGGCGATCTCGCGGCAGGTCGGTTCGCGTCCGCCGTCGTCGCCGCGCAGTCGGCGGGCGAAGGCGCGG
>JACMIS010000047.1 GCA_014381035.1 Armatimonadota bacterium | reverse complement strand
GACTCCCTGATTCGCGACAACAATGTCCCCCGGCTTCACCTCGTGTGTAAACCGCCATATCGTCGCTACGGCACCACTTCTCGAGCCGGGGTAAGTCGCGACGAGTGCCGCTTCAAGCCCATCTCGATCCGAATACGATCCGAAGTCGGGCAATTCCGGCCAACCGATAGAAATATAGCCGTTCGTCCGGGCATCATCCCAAAGGCGCGCTCTCTCCCCCGGCGCAATCTTCCAGATCCGGGGGGCACCGACCACTGCCGTTTCTCCCGCCTCGGGAAATGTCGGTTCAGGCAGGTCAATCCCGGTCTCGCGCATCAGGTATTTCAAAACTCCGGGCGAATGCCCGTTGATGCTGTCCGCCGCCAACCGGTATTCCCGGACCTCACGAAGAGCAAAAAATGCGGGCAGAGTATCGGCGACAAGCGGAGCCAACTCCTCCAAACTCTGTTGCGGCAGATGGAACCGCTCGGTGGCGGGAAGGCTTTTGTACTGGGAATCAGACAGATCAACCTCATGCCGTTCTAATGCTTCGGTCAGCTCCGGCGACTTCGCGGACGTAACCAGCGGGAAACGGAGCAAGCGCGACTCCAGAAACAGAATCCGGTAGGAACCGACCACACAATATACGCCGTCCGAATCAAGCCGAACCGACCATTTGCCGGGGACTTCCTGCTCGGCTAACGTGACAACCTCGGCGAAAAGTTTGACGGTCGCCGCGCGTGCCCCCGCGTCGGGAAGAAGGCGTTCAAATACAACTCGCGCCGAATCCGCGTGATTACGATCCACGCCGTATCGGTTCGGTACGAGAGGTTCCGTCTCCGCTTCCGCCGTGAATCGATTGCCTTCTTCGAAAGAATGCGGAGCGGACGGCGCGGGGGCGGGCAGGTCACGAAGGTACCAATTCCATTTGCCGAGTGGTGCTTGATACCACGGCTCCTCCGCAACCCAGACGCGGGTGTGGAACCGCCGGAGCGGAACCGTGATCGTTCTGTCAAACCTCCGGTCGGGCAAGCCGAAAGGTTGTTTAATGTCATATTGTACGCTCCCCTCGGGTGTTTGCCTCAACGTGCCGTACAAAACACGAGCCTGATAGTAACCGTTATGAATACTGTAACGGTGAGGCGACCCTTCCACGTCTGTTGCCTGTACTGCATCGACGTAGGCTATCAACTCATCGAATGATGTGAAGGGTTCCGGTCTGCCGAACTTGATCTCGCGTTGCTTACCGCCGTACTCGAACGGAACCGGTGTCCCGTTTCGCTTCACGATTCTGTAATCGCCGATCACGGCGCACGCCGCTTCCGACGCCGGTATGTCCGCGTGGGAGGGGAGAACCCCGGTATTCGGCACGTTCTCGTCTGTGGAAAGGTTGAGTTCGTCGTTCATATTTTCGTGTGAATAATCGTCAACAATCTGTTTAATTCGTCAGCAAAACATCCAACATCCGCCGCCGTTCGCAGGTCGTTTCGAGTATCAATTGTTGCCACTATCACGTGGCGCAGAGTTTCGTTCGTCGCGCCGAAATCGCCGAACCGGAAGACCGCGCGTTCCCCGATTTCGGCGTCAGTTGTTGCGGGGTAGAGCAGGATCACGCGCGGGCAGTCGTAGCGGTGCGCATAGGCGAACATCTGGTACAGGTCGCTTTGCGAGACGCCCAGGTTCGTTCGCTCGTTTCCGTCAAGTCGTTTGTACTTCGTGTCGAGGAGTAGCGGGAACGACTTGTCCGCCGGGTTTTGAAAGGCGATGTCCGGTTCGAGCGCGAACAGGTTCTGTGTGGGCGGCGTTTCGCGGGTGGCTAAATATCGGATTGCGCCGCGTGTTTGTGGCAAAATCGTGCAGTCCGCGAGGTCATCCGGCAGGCAGAGTGTCCGGTGTCGCGCGATGAACCCGGCGACGAACTGCTCGAACAGGTGGTTCATATCGAGCGTGAACGCCCAGGTTTCTGTGTCGTCTGTTTGTCCTGGCAGAAGTTCCGCGCTCCGGTTCGATAGGAACAGCCGTGCCAGGGAAAGGAGCGGGGCGTAGCGGACATTCAAGCGCGACAGGATGCGCGCCGGGTCCGCATCGGCGAGCGTGACAGAGTGGGGGAGCGTGATCGCGTCGGCGTCCATCTCGCCCGCGACGCCGTCCAGTATCGCCCGGTTCTGTCGGTCGGCGGTGCGCCGACGCAACAATTCGCAGACATAGCGTAGAACGCGGTTGAGCGGGGTGTCGCCGGAAAACTCGTCGCGGGTGACGCAGAACACGCTTTTTTCGGCGGGGCGGCGCAACTGATCCGCCACCCGCCACCGCCCGACCAGGTTCGAGGAGTGGTCGTCATCTTGCGAGATATACGTCCGCACCGGTCCGCGCCGCCACTCATTACGGAGATTCTCGGCGAAGAAGCGCGTCATCACTTCGAACCAATCCGGGTTTTGCATTTCCAGCGCGGCACGTTCGGCGGCATGGAACGGGAGCGTTCCCGCGTAGCCGAGCCATCGAATCAACGCCTGCAACGCCCGCCTTACGCCGCCGTCGGTCACATCCTCTCCGGTCGGTCGGTGAATCTTCGGCACGATATGTACGGTCCGCCCCGGCGCGAGTCGCAGAACGCCGACGTGTTGAAACGCCCGCAAGCATTTGTGCCCCCGCGCGTCAACCACGGCGCGAACCAGTTCCGCGCCCGCCCCCTGATTTAGCCGGACGATGGCGCGGAGGTCGCGGTCCGTCCAGTCATAGCGGCGTGTTTCATGCTCGTGCAGGCGCAGATGCATAACGATTACTCATCCGCTTCTTGACGATAGCCGATGCGTCGTTTCGCCCCCGGTGGCGGCGTCATCAGTTGTCGGATCGCGTCGAAGATGGTTTGGAATCGCTTGTCGGTTTTCGCTTCTAACTCGTCTAAACGCCGTGCCATGTCGACGTTTTCCGTCAGGAGGTGGCGCATCCTCACAAACGCCCGCATGATTTCTATATTGACCGCGACGGCTCGGGGGCTACGCAAGACGCTGGAAAGCATGGCGACACCTTGTTCCGTGAAGGCGTAGGGTAAATATCGCGTCCCGCCTCGACTTGAAGTCACAAATTGTGACTTCAAGTCGGTGAATTCTTCATGTGTAAGCTGAAACATGAAATCGGCGGGGAATCTGTCGATGTTGCGCTTCACTGCCTGCACCAGAACCTTTGGTACAACCTCGTAGAGATCGGCGAGATCGGCACTCAATATCACCCGTTGACCACGTATGAAGAAGATATATCGTTCTAAGGGTTCAGCCGAAACCGGCGTCATAATATGCCCTGGTTCTGGTTGGTTGTTTTCCATTTTGATGTCTTATTCATCTTCCGTTCGTTTGAGGTCACAAATTGTGACCTCAAACTCTGCATCGCACTATGTCACGTTAGAACCCGGTCCCCGACTTCCCTCGGTATAGAATCGCGGGCGGGTCGATCACGCCCGCCGCCCTCTTCGCCGCGTGCTGACGCCGCACGTCGGCGAGGGAGTCGGGCGCGAGATGGGGAATCGCCGCCGGGGTTTTGAACGCTTCTACGAATACCGGTCGCCACTGCTCCCAGTCGTGGGAAAAGTCGAAGACCATGATCCCTTGCGTCGTCGCGCCCGCCGCTTGCAGGGCGCGTTTCAGATCGTCCGGCGTTTTGGTCTT
>JACMIS010000382.1 GCA_014381035.1 Armatimonadota bacterium | reverse complement strand
GGTATCTTTCTGTTGCACTTTCCGTCGGGTTGCCCCGCCTCGCCGTTAACGAGCATCGCGCCCTGCGTAGCCCGGACTTTCCTCGGAACGCGAACGGACTCTCACCCGTCGCACCCCGCGACCACCCGACCCGCTTCGGTTCAAATTGTATCATAGGTCCGGTGGACGCCCCTGATACGATTCCCGGTGGCGGTAACGACCAGGGGCAACGCCCATCCACTGTTTGAATACCCGACCGAACGCCATTTCGGATTTGTAGCCAACTCGTGTCGCTATCTGTGCCAGTGTCATGTTGCTGTTTCTCAACAAACGCCCCGCCTGTTGCATACGCCAACGCGTGACGTAGCGTAGCGGGGAAACACCGACGTAGAGCGTGAACCGTGTCGCGAACGTGGAGCGAGACATGGCGACACGACCGGCAAGTACCTCAACCGTCCACGGATGCTCCCAGTGCTGATGGATCAGTGCTAATGCCTGCCCGATTTGCGGGTCGCCCAACGCGCCGAGCCAGTTCCCGGTTTCCGATAGTTGGGACACGTAGGAACGCACTGCCTGAACGAACAAAATACTCGACAGGTAATTGATAACTGTCTGCGCCCCTAATTGTTCTGTAATGGCTTCCTCGGCGACCAATGCTAATATAGTGTGCAACCATCCCGCCCCCTGCTGCTGTTCGCCCGCGATATAAAGAAGGGGGGGGAGGGTGCGCAAGAGCGGACTCATATGCGGCTCCTCAAACCAGAAGCAACCTCCCAGCATTTGCGTCGTCACATCGCCATTGCCGACACGTAGCACGGTATTTATGCCGGGGGAGACACGCTGGACTAAAGACTCAAGATCGCGGGTCGGGCTGCCAGGAGCGTCGCGCAATTTATGCAGGGGACTGTGTGGCAACACAACGAAATCACCGGCACCCAACCAGCGTGATTCCGACCCTTCCACTTCCAGCCAGCAACGACCGTGACAACCTTACAGGAATGGGGAGAGACTACTCTCAAACCATTGCTGAATTAAAGAGATGCCCGGCAACAATACCCGGTGCACAACAGAATACGCCCCCACCAGGAAGCGAGATTCGGTTTCCGTTGGCTTCGTTATCAGATGGGCGGGGCGAACTCGCCACGGATTTCGGCGGAAACGGCGTTTGGATTGCCGTTCGTCTGCCAGAGGGCGACCAGCGCGGCGCGGAAGCGGTTCGCCGCATCCGCACCGGCGAACGCGGCACCGGGCAGGGCAAGATCGCTCCCGCGCATCGCTTTCATCAACACATAAATGTCCCCGCGACGCTCCTCGATCCGGGCGATGTGAGACCATTCCCGCAACCGCGGCGTGTTTCGCCCGGTCTCGCGCACGCCCTCCTGTGACAGGGAAACGGTCGAGGGCATCTTCTCTGTCGCGCCGACGAACCAGGAAGCCAAAGCAATGGATAGAAAGGATGTCGCGGAATACATCACGAAAAATCCGATGGGAATCCCCAGAGAGATGACAAACACGTACGGGTCCAGCGGCATATTTCTCGAGTATCGGAAGAAAACCAAACTCAGGCTCAGGAATATCCCGTAACCGAGCGAGATCAGTGCCACCATGGCAAGCCGGATAAGTATCAAGCGGGAGTAGCACCGGCGATAATCGTCGGCAGTCCATCGGAACGTCAGTTCGAGAATCGCGTTCGTGTTGATGGGTAGTGACCACGCCTGCTCACCCTGCTCCGGCGTGGGCGGACCTAAATGCGGCAGGGGGGCGTCCGGTGTGTCACTCATGGCGTGTCTCCGGCGCGAACTCAATGCAGGTCGCTTGTGGGATAGCGTTCGGGTTCCCGTTCGCCTTCCAGAGTAGAATGAGTGCGACACAGAAACGTCCCGCCGCGTCACTATCCGCGAACGCACTACGGGGAACGAAAAAACCATCACTCCAGAGTGTTTTTGAGACGACGTAAATATCCCCTTTATTGAAATATATTTGACCGATGTCTGCCCAGTGGAGGGTCGCGTCTCGTTGCACCGCGACCTCGTGCCCGCCCCGGATCGTGGCATAGAACCGTACCGGAGTTTTCCGGACCCAGGATAACATCCATCCCACGAACGGCGTCACGAGTAGCAGGACGGACCCGACAAAAAAGAGTATCCCGACGCTACCGCCGGCAAGGACGGCGAAGAACAGCATTCCATTGAACGGCAATCCGCTCGACAACATCGTGGGGATTGCTACCCCTAATGCTGCAAGCAATCCAAATAGCAGAGAGCCAAAAACGTGGTGCGGCAAGCGCAATGCACTGAATAGCGACGTGCATCGGGTGTAGTCCCGGATCCGGTACCGGTACGCTACTTCGAGCAACACGTCCCCGTGCGCGGCAAGCCTCCACTCCTGTCCCGGCATACACTTCAATGCCGGTTTGTCACCGAGCCACGGGATCGGCGCGCTCTCAGCGACGTTCGAATCAGCAGCGGGCGTTGTTTCGTTCATGGCAGTATACGCGGCGGTGGGAACTCGGCACGCGCTTCGGGCGAAACGGTGCTCGGGTTTCCGTTCGCTTTCCACAAGTCTACCGCGATGGCATAAAATCGTTGCGCCGCGGCGTGATCGGCAAACGCAGTTCGCGGTACGGATAAACCTTCGGCAAAGAGGGTACGACCGACGAAATGAATGTCGCCTTTCTCCTCGACGATTTCGCGGATCTGTGACCATTTGACCACACTTCTTCGGAGC
>JACMIS010000381.1 GCA_014381035.1 Armatimonadota bacterium | reverse complement strand
GGGATCGTGATACCGGCGACGTTTCAATCGTCACTTCTATCGCTCCTGGATCGTGGCTTCGTCTTCGGTATCGGGCACATTCGTGGCGGTGGCGAAGTCGGTAAACCCTGGCATAACAACGGCAAAATGAAACATAAGATGAATACGTTTACCGACTTCATCGCGTGCGCCGATTATCTGGTCGCCGAAAAATACACGACGCATGAGAAACTGTCTATTCGCGGTGGGAGTGCGGGCGGTTTGTTGATGGGCGCAGTAACGAATCTGCGTCCCGACCTCGCTAGGGCAGTGGTATCACTGGTGCCGTTCGTGGATGTGCTCAACACAATGTTGGATGAATCCCTGCCGCTTACTGTCGGGGAGTATATCGAGTGGGGCAACCCGCACGTCGCGGACGAGTACGAATATATGAAGACGTACTGCCCGTACACGAATCTAGAGGCGAAGGATTACCCGCCGACGTTGCTACGAACGTCGCTCAACGATTCCCAGGTGATGTACTGGGAACCGGCGAAATACACCGCGAAACTGCGCACCTTGAAAACAAACGACGCACCGCTTTTGTTGCATACAAACATGGCGGCGGGGCACGGCGGATCGTCGGGACGCTACGACGCCCTGAGGGAACTCGCCATGGATTACGCGTTCGTATTGTCCGTGTTGGGAATCGAGGAATCCAGACCATGATCCGCACCGTGTAAAGAAACGCAAATGATGCCGTGCCAGCATATGTGGCGTCGTACACGGCGCGGGTGTTTCTGGTCCCGCTGCTTCTGTGGCGGCAATGGAACCGAACATAGCCGTTGAGCGGTACAATGAAACCTATGGCAACGACGCGACGGAAAACGATTTTGACAGGAACGATAGACGGGGCGCGGCGCATCATCGGGGGCGTTGGTGTCGCCGTAGCAACCATGAGCAGTATAGCAATGATTTATGATCCCGTGATGGCGGCAGAACCAGCGGCGATCATGCAGTCCAATGAAACGACCGTGCGAGTGACCATCGAACAAGTCCCTTATGAAGGCTGGCAGAATGCCTACCGGATCACCAACGGGACCGCCGAGGTGATTATCGTGCCGCAGATCGCTCGCATCATGCGTTACGGCTTTATAAACGGTGCAAACTTGCTATGGAATAATCCATCGGAACTGGGCAAGGCGGGTGATACGGGCGGCGGTTGGCGCAATTTCGGCGGTGACAAGCCTTGGCCGTGGCCGCAGGACGACTGGCCCCGCTGGTTTCAACGCGACGCGAACTGGCCCCCGCCCCCGGAAGCCGATCAGTCCCCGCAAACCGCACGCGTCATCGGCGCGAACACGGTTCGCCTGACATCGGCGGTTCTGGCGAAGACGGGACTGCGCATCGTTCGTGACATCACGTTAGCGGAGACGGGAACACGACTGTATACCGTAACCCGCCTGGAACGCGTCGAGGACGGCTTCGATTTTCCGGTGGGGGCGTGGGCGATCACGCAAACGCCGTTTGTGCGCGGTTCGCTTGTCGTTCATCTTCCGCCTGGCGAAACAACGCTTGCCGAGGGATGGCGGATCATGGGGGATAAAACGCCGCTTCAGTCGATTCGCCGTAGCAAGGATGGCGTGACGCTGACCGTGGACCGTGATCCGCAGGCGAAATCGGGACGTAAACTCGGCTTTGATGGCGACGCCATCGCGGGAATGATCCAAGACACGATACTGGTGATCCGGGCGGATTCGCCCGGTGCCAAAGGCTTTGAGTGGCGACCCGGCGAACGGGGGCAGATTTATGTCAGTGACGCGGGCAGTCCCTATATCGAATGGGAATTCACGTCGCCGGTCAAGCCCATCAAAAAGGGTGAGAGCGTGACGCTCGTGACGACGCTGGAAGCAAAAAAACTCGCGGCGGACCGCAACGCGAACGAAGCATTGGATGCCGCCGTGCGCGGCAAACTGTAAAGGAAATTATGAACCCGGAAGACCTTCCCGACTATCTAAAGATACTCGGCAAACAGATTGAAAATCGTGTGAACTCTACGTTCGGCGAGAACGATAAGCCAAAGAAAAATGGCGACCGCGACGCGCAACAAAACAATGATCCCGGGGGTCGTATCCGCATGAATGCGAATGGCTATGCCGAATTTGAACCAGATTGGGACGAGTTGGATAGACGCGCCGACCGGATTGTCGCCGGATATTCCGTGGTTTCTGCGGCGGGGAACGTTCTGCCGATGCCGTTTGACGTGCTGATGGTGACGGCGACGTTCTCGAAGATGACCACGGAACTTGCCGGGGTGTACCAGGTGATCGTTTCCACGAAACGAGCGCGACAGATCGGTTGGGCGATAGCGACTACGACTGGCTCGATACTGGGCTTGACCTACGCGGGTTCAAGCCTGATGAAGTTTATCCCGGTCGCCGGATGGATCGCGTCGCTCGCGGTGCAGGCACCGATCATCGGTTCAGTCTGCTGGGCGGCGGGAGACGCGCTGAAACAATATTTCAAAGCGTGCCGTCAGGGTGTCGAACCGGATATCAACTCGCTCCGGGATTCGTTCGCGAAGACGCTTCGGATCAAACTGGCGACTGTGACCGCGACCGCGGAAAAGGCGACGGGCTTGAAAATGCCGACAGTGGACGTTTCGCAAACGCCACCGTCCAACCCGACGATCAGTGTTACACCTCCGTCCTCCGCACCGCCAACCGAACCCGTCGCCATTTCCGACGCGCTGGAGCAGATCGCTTCGTTACACGAGTTGTACCGTGCGGGTGCGCTTTCCAAAGACGAGTACGAGAAGAAGAAGACCGAACTACTAAAGCGGATTTAGTGCTTTAACTTCTTTTTTTGTAGCAATGCCAACGCTCCTGTTGCCCCCTCGATTGAATGAGGACACGGAACGGTTGAATTATGCCGCCGTCAGGTCTGGATGGGAAGTCATTTACGCGCCGAGTTGGCGGTTGCCGTCCGATATGCGGTATCGCGCTCCGATTGCGGTGTACGGTGACCCTCTTTTTGCCGATCTTGCCGCGTCGGCACTGAACCTTGCTCTCTTTGAATCGCCTGCCGGTTGGCTACCCGAATTATCGTATGATCTTCGGAAACGAAACGTTGTCCTGACTACACTTACCGAAGCGCGAACGGTGTCCGTGCCGACGTTTATCAAGCCTGCCGAGGATAAATCATTCCCCGCGGCGGTATACGCCGATCCCGTCGCGTTGCTTGCCGTGACGCCGGGGCTGCCGGATGACTTCCCGGTCCTTCTTTCCGAACCGGTGATATGGGAGGTGGAGTACCGCATCTTCGCGTTGAACGGCGAACCGAAAGCGATGTCCCCTTACTTCCGACACGGCGAACTGGTTTACAATCCGCAGAGCCGCAAATGGGATGCACCGCCCGAAGAGCAATCGGACGCCCTTGCTTTCGCCGCCGATGTATTAATCCACACGGCGAACATGCTTCCTTCGGGTATAGTGCTGGATGTCGGCATTCTCGCGGGGCGTGGATTCGCCGTTGTGGAGGCGAACCCCGCCTGGGCGAGCGGCTTATATGGCTGTGACCCGGAAAGCGCACTCGCAGTGATCGCTGCGTCCGTGGGCTCTCGTGCCGATTTGAGCGAGACCGAGTCGCGTTTTACCCGCCCCGCCGTTGTTATCGAACCGTAACAAAAAGGAAACCCCATGCGAAACCTGTTGATCGGCATTGTTGCCGCATTGATGATTCCTGCCGCCGTCTGGGCGGCACCCGTTCAAACTCCTGCTGCCGCGGGGGTACAGGACCTTGCTCCTGGAACGGCGAACGGACAACTCGTCGTCGGTGATCAAACATTCCCGCTTGTCTACTCCTACGTGCTTGCTGTGGATGATGTGGAAAACGAACGTAGCAACGGACCGCAGAAAAGCATTTCGATTTTGCTCACGGATGTACCGGTTACAAAAGAGGGTCGCCACGACTATTTCAGCCTTGCTTCTGCCGCCCGTGAAAAACAGCTGCACGCCGTGCAACTGAAATACGACCCCAAAACCAGATCACTTTATAACGTAACCGTTTTCGCGATACGACCGGGCGCGAAAGAAACGCCGCAAAATATCTCACTCTCCGGGTCGGGAATCAGCTACAAACTGGAGCCGTTCTCTGTTGTCGGTGGCATTGCAAGTGGCACCGCCCTGATGACAGAGCCTGGTGAAATAACGACTTTCGATATGGACAGCCCGGATGCTCCACCGCGCCCGTATACTTACACCGTGACATTTCGCGCCACCGTAGAGAACCCGGCACCCATGACGGCACTTTTGACCGGGAAAGCCGCGAAAGATAGTCCGCAAGTCGCGCTCGCGACGCGGTTCTTCGGGGCAGCATACGCGGGGAACATTGCCGAGATACGTCGTTTGTCGATGCCGGAGCCGCGAATGGAAAAAATGATCAAAGAAGAAGGGGTGGTGAAGGTAAAGCAGATGCTGAAGCTGTTCGCCCCGTCGCCCGCCGAATTCGCGAAAATGACGAAAAAAGTTATCGTGCGGGGAGATAGCGCGACTATCATCGCAGGCGATACGAAAGCAAAAACCGGTGAGTTGCGCATCAAGGCGATACGTACGAACGGGAAATGGGTAGTATCGAAGTGACAGGTGTGTGATCGTCACGAAGACACGCAGATAAACGTTTGCTCTGCAGGATGTTTGTGCAGGAAATTGTCCCAGATGGGGCGAAATCGCTCATGAACCGTTGCCGGACAAGGAAAGTATTATTCTATGAATTGGAAAGTGTTAGGCGGTGTTGCCGCCGCGATTGTGTCTGTATCTGCCCCAACCTGGGCGCAAGATGTCACCGAAGTGCGGTTTGGGTCCAGCCAACCGATCAAGATCGTCGCTCCGAAAGGGTTGAGCGCGAACTCCTACGCCTCTATCCTTTTTGACTCCTACACCAACATTCTGGCGTCGAATGCACCGTTGAACCGATACATTCGACCGGCGGATGTCGTTGTCCTGTGCCCGCCTGCGAGTACTTCGGTCATTGGCGGTAAACGACCCGTGACCTCGACGACCGCAGGAAAATCCGGGAAGACATCTACTCCGATTCCCGTAGAAGCCAAGTTACCGCCGACCGGTACCTACATCATTTATGTAATGGGACGCCGGTTTGTCACCGTGACCCCGGAGATGGCGAAGGCGAACGGGGTACCGTCATCAGGAGTGTTCGCGGCGCGACTCGCCCGACGCTATATGCAGACGTTTCCGCGAGAGTGTTTCCGCCCACCGTCGTTGCCCGCGCTCACCAATATTCCCGCGAGCCCGCCGCTTCGTTTGACCACGAACCTAGAGCAGTGCATCCCGGCGGACGTTACCGGCAAGGTGTACATGCTCGGCAAAGCATTGTTCAACACCGCGAATGTACAGCCCGACGGCTCTACCGGACCGGACAAAGCGGCGTTGCTGACAAAGAAGACGACGAAAATCATTACCAACCGCGATCCCGGTACGCCGGGGACGGTGACTGCGGTCAAGAATGCGGCGGCAGCGGATGTTAAAGTGGACGGACAAACGTTGTATACCTTGTCCGTATTCGATGCGAAGTCAAATGGATTACCAAATCCGCTTGCCTTTGCTCAATATTTGAGCAAGCAGATCACTGCGCGTCTCGCCAGTGGAGCCCCCGCCCCGGCACCCTCTGAGGGCGAACCAGCACCGGTACCCGCGCCGACACCGGAAACGCCAACCACTCCTGATCCGACTCCGCCGACAACGCCCGAGCCAGCACCGCCGACAACGCCCGAGCCAGCACCGCCGACAACGCCGGAACCGGCTCCACCGACGGCACCAGCACCTCCTGCCGCATAATCGCAGTCGAGTACGAAGGACGGGAAAGCATGGGGTACAATTGCTCCATGCTTTCCCGTCGCGTACTTTTAGGGACGTCGTTGCCCGCCCTCGCTTTTGGCTTCCTTCCCGTTCGCTCCTGGGCAGTTCAATCGGGGACGCCATCCGTCCGCCTGACATTCAACATGGATGGGGTACGCCGCCTTCTCGACCTGCGAAGAACAAAAGACGTCAGCGAGACGGCGATAAATGCGCTACTCGATCTGCCCGCCTACAAGAACGTGTTGCGGGTCGGGGAAGCGGAAGGGAGCGTGACGCGCGAGCGTCTCGCCGCCAACGCCCGCGCGGTGATTCAGGGGACGGCGACGCCGCGCAATCAGCCCCGCGAGGATGCCGCCCGCCTCGTCATTCCCAGTGAGGAGATTTGCCGGGACTTGCTGAAACAGTTAGACGATTCCGCGCAGACCCGAACGGCGCGCATCGCGGAGCATTTATCATCGTTCACGCCGGATAAAGTGAAAAAAGGCGACCCGATCACGCAAACGGTGTATCTGCACCTCGGCGGAACCTGGGACGCACTGAACACGAACGGGGATATTTTCCTTAATTTTCACTACTGGCTGGAGTATAACAGCCCTTCGCTGGACGGTTTGAATCTGGTCGTCGCGCACGAGACCATGCACACGGTGCAAAATCGGGCGTATGGCAACCCGGAAGCGCAGGAGACCAGCGTAGGAGCGTTTTTTACCGCGCTTTCCAAGATCCAGCGCGAGGGCACGGCACGTTTGATTGAAACCGACATCGATCTCGCATCCTACGGACAGTATACGTATGGGTTCTTCTACCGCGCCGTAGACAACGAATCGTTGCGCGACTTTGCCCGACTGCCGCGCCTGTTAGAACCGCTTCACGCCGCCTGTTTTCCCGCGTTCGACAAAGAACGATTTGTCGCGTTGTATGCGACCGGGATGAACAACGGGGGACCGTTTTACGCGCTCGGGCACGGCGTCGCAAAAGCGATTGACGAGCGAGCGGGGCGTCCCGCGCTTCTAGCGACAATAGAGGGTGGACCGAAAGTATTCTGGTCACGCTATATCGAGTTGTGCCGCTCCGTGCTCAGCCTCCCGCGTCTCCCTGCGTCGGTCGAAACGCGGATCAAGGAACTCCCGGACCGACTGACCACCGAAACGTGATTCAACGGAGGAGCGTCTTCCAATCCGGCGCGCCCAGATGCGACAACAGCCAGATTGCACGAGGCACAAAGCCCCCCGCACCCAGAATTGGGTGCAGGGGATTTGTGATTTACGAGTATTCCTATTTCGCCAGTTCGTACAGGGCGTGGGCGTAGATTTTCGCGCACTCGACCAGTCGCTCGATGGCGATTCGTTCGTTCGCCTGGTGGGCACCGTCCGGGTCGCCTTCGCGCATCGCGCCGAATGCGACGCCGACCGGGGCGACCGTGGTCGCGTAGGTACGCCCGCCCATCGTTTTGGGGGGCGTCATGTCTCCGGTGTGTTCGCGGTACACGCGCAATAGTGTTTTCACCGGTTCGGCGTCAACGGGCACGTACAGGGGCGGCGTGTGCGAAAGACTGGCGACTGCGTAGCCGCTTTTCGCAACGCTTTCGGTGAACCGTGCGAGGAGGGCTTCACCATCCAGTGTCGCCGGATAGCGCACATTGAAAACCGACGTTGCCGCTCCCGCTTCCAGTGTCACGACACCGAGATTGCAGGTGAGTGCCCCGGTGACTTCATCCGAGCAGGCGATGTCGTTTTGCGCACCGGTGGTGTCCGCGCCGCGTTTCGCCAGATCCGCGAGCCACTCCGACGCCACTCCGTCCAGATCGTCGAACGCCGAGAGATTGGAAGTGAGCGCACGGGCGAGTTTCACGGCGGCATTGTCGCCCTGATCCGGGGTCGAACCGTGCGCGGCTTTGCCCTTCGCGGTGACGGTGAGCGTGTCGCCGGAAAGCGCGGTGCTGATTCCGGGCATCGGATTGAGTACGAACTGCATCATGGACAGGGCTTCGGGGTTTCCGCTCAGGGTCGCGACGGCTTCGTCCGGGACCATGTTGGGGCGTTGTCCCGCGTGGAACGATGCTAGCCGGACATCGGCGGAAGGCTCGCCAAACTGTCGTATGACGGTGCCGGTGAACGACCCTTTTTCGGCGTGGACGAGCGGAAACTCGGCGTCCGGGGTGAACGCCAGCGTCGGTTGCGGTTGCCCCGCCGCGCCGAAGTAATGTGCCATGCACTCCCAGCCGCTTTCCTCGTCGCACCCGAAGATCAGTCGGATCTTGCGCGATAACACAATGCCCTGCGCCTCGCAGATCGCCTTGACCGCGAACGCCCCCCACATCGCGGCATAGGTCGGGCCTTTATCGTCCGTGCTACCGCGTCCCCAGATCCATCCATCGGCGACGGTCGCGCCCCAGGGATCATAGTTCCATCCTTTTCCGACCGGCACCACATCCAGATGCCCGAGCATCGCCGCGATTTCCGTGCCGGTGCCGAAGTCGGCGTGCCCGGCAAAACCCGCGAAGTTCTCGGTTGAAAAACCGTTCGTCTCGCAGACTGATAGCGTGTAGGAAAGCGCGTCGGCAATCGCCTGCCCGAACGGCGCGTCGGTGCTGGGATCTACCGTGGCTTCGTCTTTGACGCTGGGTATCCGCAGAACGTTTTGCGTGGTTTCGATAAGTTGGGGGATATGGGAGTCAATCCAGGAATCAAGTTGTGTGCGCATGGGTGTATTCTACCGTGCGAGGAAAGTACAGCAAATTTGCGGGGTACGCTTACCTGCCAGAAAAACCGAAGACATAGATATGATGGAAAAAAACGTGCCGCCACCGGGGGCGGAAACGCCCGGATTTTCGATTGATCTCCCCCGCGCCTCGCAGCAAGCCATCGTTCGCACGGTTGCCGGGGTGATTGCCGCCGGGCTCGGAGCGTTCGCCGCCTTCACGCTGGTGCAGAATCGGACGAAGCCCGTCGCGGTGTCCGTAGTGGTTCCTGCTACCTCGAAACGAGCACCGGTTTCCGTCTCGGGGAAGTCCGCCCGTGTCCGGCGCGATACTTTCCTCAGCAACTTTGCCCAGGCGAGGATATCGGATTTCGGCACTGCCGGGATGCCCGCCGAGGAAAAGGTGCGCTTCGCGCTAGTGCATGTGCAACGCCATTCTCCCCGTCAAATACAAACCGATCCTTCGAATGGGAAGCGGTATGTGGCAGCGGGACAGGTAGAAAAAACGGCAGGACAATATTTCGGTGATGCCCCAAGAGGGGAAAACCGATACTACCTGTCCCCGACAGCAACATCTGCGGAAACTTCCCGGTTTGCCCGCGTCGAATCGTGGGAAGCAGTTCTCAGCGGGAACAACGACCGGTTTGCCGCGACGGTGCGCGTGTACGAGCCACCGGCCGGATGGAAAGTCGATCCGTATACCTGGGCTATGTCTACCAATCCCGCGCCGAAAGATCCGCGATTTGTCGGCAGATGGCGGGCGACGCTACGGAGCGTACCCGGTGGGGACTATCTGCAGCCGCGCTATGTGCTATTGTCGTGGAAACGGATTTAAGGCGGGGCGATTTGATTGCATAGTAATGTGCCGCGTGGGGTATCCTGATTTTGAAGGACCTACGCCATCACACTATGAGTACCGATTCTCTACGCCCCCATCTGTCTTACGAACCCCGCGAACTGCGGTTCGGTACCAGCGGACGACGGGGAGAAGTCGTCGACCTGACTCAGTTAGAGATCACGATCACTGCCACCGCCGAACTGCGCTATCTTCTTTCCTTGCCCGCCGAAAAAGGCGGTATCAAGCCCGGCGATCCGTTCTATTTCGCGTATGATCTGCGCCCGTCGTCGGATCGGTATGTAGCGGCGCAGGGCGGGCGCGGCGAACTCGCGCAAGCCATCGCGCAAGCGATACACGACGCGGGTTTGATCCCGGTCAATCTGGGGCGGATTCCGACTCCCGCGTTAACGTCCTACGCGATGTCGCAAGGGTGCGGGAGCATCATGATTACCGGCAGTCACATTCCCTTCGACCGGAACGGCTACAAGACCAACACCGCGCACGGCGAGCTGCGAAAAACGGACGAGGCACCGATAGCCGAATGGGTAGCAGCGGTGCGTCAGGAACTGTACGACCAGCCTTTCGATACATCGCTGTTCGATGAAACGGGGCTTTTCAAGACCGGTTCGCGGGAGTTGTCGCCGGAATCGGGGGTGGCGCGAACGGCGTACCTGCATCGCTACCAGAATTTCTTTGGCGGCGAAACGCTGTCCGGGAAGCGGATTCTGGTGTACCAACATTCTTCTGTCGGGCGCGACTTGCTGGTGGGACTCCTCGAAAGCCTCGGCGCGGAAGTCATCCCGGCGGGGCGTAGCGAATCCTTCGTGCCGATTGACACCGAGAACATCGGGAACGCGGAACTGGCGATTATTCAGGAGTTGGCAGACGAAGCAACTGCGCGATATGGCGCACTGGACGCGGTCGTTTCCGCCGACGGCGACTGTGACCGCCCGCTAATTCTTGGAGTAGATGGCGGAAAGGTACGGTTCTTCGGGGGCGATTTAGTCGGGATGGTCGTCGCACAATTTCTAGGCGCGGGGGCGGTCGTGGTGCCGGTCTCCTGCAACGATGCGATTGACCGGGGCGAGTTGCGCGAGAAATTGGAGCCGAAAACCCGGATCGGGTCGCCGTTCGTGATTGCCGGGATGGACACGGCGCGGGAAAGTGGCAAGGAGAAAATCTGTGGCTGGGAGGCGAACGGTGGCTTTCTCACGGGTTCCGATTTCGTGCGGGACGGCAACCGCTTGACCGCATTGCCGACCCGTGATGCGTTTCTGCCGATACTCGCCGTGCTATTCGCGGCGAACGAACACGGCAAGACGCTTGTCGAACTGTTCACCGAACTACCGGGGCGGTATAGCAAAGCCGCGCTCCTTCGTCCGTTCCCGCGAGAAACGAGCGAGCAGATCGTCGCGCATCTCACACCGGGGACGCTCCGGACCGAGGCCGATGTTCGCGCCGACCTCGAAAGCGTGTTTACGTCTGCGCAAGGCTTCGGGGCGGTGGAAAAAGTCGACTACACGGACGGCGTGCGTGTGTATTTCGCCAGCGGCGACGTGGCACATTTGCGACCGTCCGGGAACGCACCGGAATTGCGCATCTACGCAGTCGCGGACACGCAGGAACGTGCCGACGCGATTGCCGCTTACGGCGTCGCGGAACCGGACGGGGCGTTGCGCCAGTTCGAGAGGTCGGTTCGTAGCACCCTTCCCGCGCTGATACCGATTTCCGGTACCGTGCAACATTACGACTGGGGCGGGTATTCGTTCCTACCCGATCTGTTGGACACGCCGAACCCGGAGAAAAAACCGTTCGCCGAACTGTGGCTCGGGGCGCACCCAAATGCACCCGCCGTCGCACAGATCGGCGGCGACTCGGTCCCACTCG
>JACMIS010000380.1 GCA_014381035.1 Armatimonadota bacterium | reverse complement strand
TCATCCGCGACCCGGACGGCGTTCTACTAGAGTTCGTTCAGCCGTTCGCATAAAAGGACGGCAAGTTGCGCCCGTGCAACTGCCACCGTTAGTCACGGTTCTTATAACGCGGAGACTGGATGTATGCGCGAAGTTGACACGGGCGACACAGTAGAATGCCGCCCATACCCTTTTATCTTTTGGGGCGGGGTGTTCGGGTCGGCGAGCGTCCTCCTGATAACGTGGTTGCTACGAAACGACAAATCGTCAGCGTCGGTGTCGCCCGGACTCTTCGTATTCTTAATTGCGTTCCTGCTTGCCACGTTAGGGTGGTCGCTTTACGTGCTATCGGACTTCTTGCGACACCGCGTCATCGCGGAACGGGACGGACTTCGCTGGCGCGGCGTACTCGGCGGTTGGCGTTCGGTGCCGTGGCATCAGGTCACGGATTACTACACCGATAAGCGCAACGGATTCATCCAAAGCGAAACGCAGACCCTCGCGCCGGTTTCGGTGATCGTCACCGCTAACGGCACCGTCCGAATCGCGAGCGATCTAGCCAATGTGAAGGAGTTGCAACGCGCCGTCCGCGAGAGGGCGACCTCGGCGCGGGTTAGCGCGTGGGAACTACTCGGTTCCCGGCGCGTCGACGAATGGCCCCGCACCTTCCGCTACTGGGAAGTGGCGTCGCCGCGTCAAGCGATTATAGATCTGTCTGTGTATGCCGCAATAATTGCGCTCATCGCAGTAGGTTTTATGCGCATCCATTCGTGGTTCGCGGGCGTCTCTACCCCCGATGAAACGAGTCGCATCGCCACTACTCTTTCGTTTGGCTTTGCAATCTCGCTATTTCCTCTCGTCGCGGCGGCCTGGAAATACTTCACGCTCTGGAGGCTACGTGGCGAAACGATCACCGTGACGCCCGAAACCGTCCGCTACGACAATTCGATGACCCGTGAGACACTGGAAGTGCCGTGGGGCAGTGTCAGCGATTACTTTTACCGCGCGGATGGAACCTACACGAATGGTATTTTCTCGCTCGTTTTACACGGCGCGGATGAGAAGCAGATCACGTGGAGTCGGCACTTGAAAGACGCGCCGCTCCTGCTCGCCATCGTCCAAGCCCACGCACCGAAACCCGCGAATGTGCGGGAAACTACAGAGAGTTGGCGTAGCAAAAGTCCGCACGAAGCGACGGGGGGAAGCGACCCGGAAACATGGCAGGGCGGCGCGGTCGGAGTTGGCGGGCGTGTTTTCGCACAAAAGAACACTGAGACCGCCACCCTTATAGGTGGCTTCACATTAGTAATATTGATGATTGCCGTGCTATGCGCATCGCAATGGCTCCGCCCCGGTCCGCGCGATGACTACCGGTATACGCTTGGCACGACACTTATCTTCTCACTCCCTGCGCTATGGGGATGGATTTGTTTCTTTCGTACCCGTGTAGAGACCGATGACATGGGAATGACGCGGTATACGCCGTTCCGAAAAATATATCTGCCGTGGTTCGCAGTAGCAGATTACGAGGAGGCACGCTTTGGCGGAAAACCGCTCAACTTTATGACCATAACCGGGCAGAACGGCGGGCGTTATCGGCTGTACAGTGCCCTGAACGGCTACGAGGAACTGCGCGGCGAGATCGAACGGTATGCCCCGCCGCCGAAAACCGGATCGAAAATGCCGTAGTGGGGCAGGAAGCGGCAGGCGACGCGACGCGCTCATCGTCCTAGGAGCCACAATACACCCGCCGCGAGGATCACACTGAGTCCCGCGGCAACGGCAACACCTGCGGCAGTGTCGCCGCGCTTCGCGGCGAACATAATCGCGGCTACAGACCCGGTGATCAATCCCAGGGCCAGACTCACCGCCAGCCCGGCGAGAGCGTAGGAGATTATGCCGAGCCCCACGGACGGCTGGATGCGGTCCAGGTACACCCGAAGGATCAGAAGTGTTGCCCCAGTCACAGGCACAAAGCCCGCCAAAAACACTGCTGCATATCGCAGAAAAGCTACCATATCACACGCCTTCCCATGCTCGTTTACTGGGATAGGGTACAGGAAGTGTAAAGGGAAAGCATGGGGCATTTGTCCAATATTCTCTGGTGCTTTGCGGTTTCCGTTTCGTCGGTGAACGCGGCGGCGGCGCGGCGTACTCGTTCGGCGGGCGGCAGGTCCAGCGCGGCGCGGTACGCCGACTCCGGCAGATCGAGTGTCAAGGTAGGCATCGTTTTTCGTTCTCCTTTGTTGCTTTGATCATATCCATGCCCGTGCC
>JACMIS010000046.1 GCA_014381035.1 Armatimonadota bacterium | reverse complement strand
GTGAGGCGGTTGTAACGCGAGATGTCGAGCAGATCGAACCGCGGCATCGGAGCGAATGCGAAATCGAAACTCTGTCCGCGGGCGTCATACACCGGTTGCAGATTCCCGTTCCGGAGATCGTGCAACGCCTGCTGCCAGATCGGTTCGCCCTCGCCGATGAAGACCGCGTCCGCATGCAGGCGGGCCTCGTCCGGTAGCGCCGTGACGTGCAAACCGCCTAACAGAACTTTTGTCCCCGCGGCGCGGTAACGGTCGGCGAGTGCGTAAGCGTCTTTGATCTGTGCGGTAAAGCTGGAAATAGCAACTACATCGAAATCGCCGGGCAGATCGTTGCTTGCCGACAGGTCGGCGATTTCCAGGTACGTAACGTCTATATCGCCGGGTGTCAGCCCGGCGAGGGTGAGCAATCCCAGGCTGGGGAGCGAGGCAATCACCTGGCTACGCTCGACGAACGCGGGGAGAGTTAAGCCGAGCGCGGCGAGTTCGGCGTTTTGCACGCGGACCCCGCTCATAGCGATCAATCCGAGTTTCATCAGGTGTCGTCCCTCACTTGGTCTGTCGACTCCGTCTCGCCACCCTGGTGCTTTCCTTTGTCGGTTTGTCTGTTGAAGATCTGCACCACATAGGCGATGAGCAGGAACGGCGATGCGTAGAACGAAATCCCCGTCAACAGGACCAGAACAAGGTACGCGCCGTCGTTCGGGGTGGCGTTCTTTCCATGCAGTCCCGCCATAATCTCGAACACCGCTTTCTCCAGGTTGAGAACGGTGAGCGTAGCGACAATCAGGCATAGCGGCAGAAGCAATGCGACCACTGCTGCCGAGCCGGGAAGGCGCGCGGAACCACGCAGAAAACGCCACAGCAGGGCGACGCGCCAGGAAGCGACGATGGCTAGGAACCAGAAGTTGACGGATTGCGCCGCGTCCAGTGAAAGGAACCGCTCCACGGGAATGGCGTACAGGATCCCTGGCGGCGCGGTGAGACCGACAAAGGTAAGCACTCGCCCGTAAGTCCACTCGTTGGGGCGTAGCGGTAACAGCAAAAGATAAAGCACCAGTGCGAGAGCTAAAATATAGACAACCGAACCGAGTCCTGCGTATTGCCACCATGCCGCGTCGCGGTGATCCCAGTACCGCCCGATTCCGGCGAGCCACGCGGAGCCGATCCCGATCAGCATATACAGCGGCGCATGCCGCGGCAAGTCCGGTTTGACCGGACGGAATATCAGAAGTCTCCCGGTAGTCACGAGCGTTTCGCGCAGGTCGGTGAAGGTAAGCATAAGATTTCTCGCTATAAATGGTGGCGGCTTCGCCACTTCGAAGAGTGATGCCTGTATAACGCGCAGACTGGCGGATGGTGACGCGGAACAGGAAAAAATGTTTGCCGGACGGGCAAGAGCCGTCCGGCAAACATTTTTTGCCGGATTATGGCGCGTGATATAATTCGGGGATCGCTCGCGGGGTGAACCGATTCGGCTCCCTGGAAATTTCAGTGGTAAAGGACGTGTTAGCGCGTCTTCCGGGGGCGGGACAAGGGTACTGGTTGGATGAATAGCATTGTGTCGGATGTCGGCGGCGGGGCGCGCGGGGCGACGCGGCGGGTGATCCAGAAAGCGCTACACGGGATGCCGCTGACGACCGCCGACTTTCTATACCGGCAGATCAAAGGATCGTGCCGGCGCCTCGGGTCCCCGCCCGGTGCTGTCGAGACACAACTCCGCTCCGGCAGGCGCATGATCGTCAACCTGAGCGACGGCCAGCAGCGGCACATTTACTACACCGGCATCTACGAGCACCGCTTCATGCTATGCCTCTCGCGGTATCTTTCTGCCGGACAAATTTTCGTGGACATCGGGGCGAACGTCGGCGCGTACACCCTGTTCGCCGCCGCGCAGGTCGGCCCTACGGGACACGTTTTCGCCATCGAGCCGAACCCGAAAGCGTTCGCCCGCCTCAGTGAAAACGTGAAACTGAACGCCTTCAACAACTGCACCCTTCTGGAAAAAGCAGTCAGCGACCATGCCGGCAGTAGCACGATGTTTTCCGCTTTCGACGACCTCGCCGTTTCGCGGCTTGTGGACGGGAATGACGGTTTGCGCTCTGAGGAAACTGTCACCGTCGAATTAGAAACGCTGGATGCTTGCCTGGGTGAACGGGCGGGCGCGATTCAAATCGTCAAGGCGGACGCGGAGGGGGCGGAAATGCACATCCTGCGCGGCGCGGCGCGCACGCTAAGTGATCATCCGTACCTGTTACTGGAGGTAGACGACAAGCTTTTAAAGAATCTCGGCAGCTCCCAAGAGGAAGTGCTGGCGTTCCTGGGCGACCTCCGGTACAAATCCTACGAAGTAAACGTGTCCGGCAAGTTAACGGCTTTCGACTGGGAGAAGAACCGTAGCATTATGGGCAGTGCGCACCACAACCTGTTTTTCGTTCCTGATAGTAAGCCGCTTTGTGAGGCGGGGGAATAGGTTCCCTCCGGTGTGCGCCTTCGGCGGTGGCGTTCTGCGAACGCGCCGGCGGCGGACCGTTCCCGAGCGTGCCGAACGGGTTCCTGTGTCCGCGTCCCGCAGGGACACCACGCCACAGGCGTACACCGGAGGGAATCTATTCCCCCGCCTCACATGACGACGCCGGGGCGTCGTCATCTAACTGTCACTTCTTGATCGCTTTGATCGTATAGCCGGTGGTGCCGCCGGGGGTCCGGACGGTCACTTTATCGCCGACTTTTTTGCCTATCAATGCCTGCCCGACAGGAGACAGGTCAGAAATTCGCTCTTTATCCGGGTCCGCTTCGTAAGCAGAAACCATAGTCATGGTCCACTCGTCATCGAATTCCTCGTCACGCACCGTGACTATGGAACCCAGACCGACTTTGTCCGTCGGCACTTCGGATTCGTCGAGAACCCGCGCACTCCCGAGAATGCGCTTCAAATCAATGATCCGACCCTC
>JACMIS010000379.1 GCA_014381035.1 Armatimonadota bacterium | reverse complement strand
GGTTCGCCGTGGCTCAACCGTTCGCTGGTTTCGGGATAAGCGAGGCAGAGTTCGCGCAGGTGAGTAAGGGGGTCGTCTGTCGGAGCGGTGTGCCAGCCGGTGGAGTTCAGCCATGCGTGCATTTCGGTCTGTCGTTTGTCGAAATCGGGTGGCGTTTCGTCGGCGGTCCCGGCGCGAGCTTCCTGTATCTTCTCGGCGAGCGGTCCCAGCCCGACGGCGCGGCGGAATTCGTCTACCTGTTCGCTGTCTTCCAATTGCCACGGGGACATTTGCCCGTTCTCGTCCCAGTCGAACTGCGTGCCGTACCGTTGCGGGCGGCGTTCGTAAAAGCGGATGCGGTCTTCCAGATAGGCGGCGTGTGACGCTTCCGCTTCGCCGTTGGCGATAGCTTCCTGAAGCAGAGGGAGGCAGCGGCGTTGCAGTGTCGGATTCCCGACCGCGTGTTGCAAGATAAACCACGCCGCGTTCGCGCCTTCGACGCCGACCAATGATTTACCGGGCCAGCCGCACTGCGCGATAATTGCTTCAAGCTCCCCGGCGTTGCGCCGGTGGACTGCCTCCATGCGTGAGGCATAGCCGACGAACAGTTCGCCGGTCGCCGCCAGTTCAGCACGGACGCGTCGGTCTTCGTCGGCGAGAGAGATCAGGTGATTTTCAATCTCGGTGTTTGTTTTTTGCGTGGGTGTCATTCGATAAAGTGTTTCCTTGGGTCGTCCGTTGCTTCCAGTGCGCCGCCGCGTTGCGCCTCGTAGGTTTGCCCGCGCCAGGTAATGCGGTTGCCGGGGAGCAGGAGGGCAATCAGAACATGGAGTGGCGTGAGGAATGCGACTAGTGGCAGCATCAGTAATCCGCGGTACGGCGTGCGAGCGGGTAGATAGCGGGTTTCGAGATACAGATAGCACCCGAGAAACGCGGCGGACGCGAGAACGACGCCGGAGAGGGTGACGCGGCTCGGGGCGAACACGGCGCACAGTAGCAAGAGTGACGGCAGAAGATTTCCGAGACTGAGAAGTGTGGAAACAGTTTTTTCCCTTGTCGTCAGGGATGATGCCATGCCTTGCCGGGGCATGACGAACCAGCGGCGCATCTGTCTGTGGTACGCGGCGAGCGATTTCAGTTCGTTCGCGACACCGTAGACGAGCGGTGTTTGCGCGAGGGGCAGACCGAGCGCACGCACCCGGCGGGCGATTTCGTGGTCGTCGTCGAACCGTTTTTCCAGACCGTCCATGCCGCCCGACTGCTCGAAAACGGTGCGGCGCAACGCGAAGACATGCCCGGTGACCGTATACGGCGGCGTAAAGAAGATCAGTGGGACGTACCCGGTCAGCGCGTTGGCATTGACGAAGCCGCTCATCAGCGATTCCCACGGCGTGTCCCAGGAGGTCTGGCAGGCGAGACCGAACGTCGCCCCGGCGGGCGATGCGTCGTACAGCGGCGCGACGAGGACCGTGAGCGCGTCGGGCGGGAGCGCGATGTCATCGTCCACAAAGCAAACCACGTCGGCGCGGGTTCCGAGGTGCGCGGTGCCCGCCGCCATCTTGGCGACTTTGGTCGCGAGTGGCGCGTTCGGCAGGTCAGGGACGGCGAGAATCAACTCCGCGCGGGGTAGCGCGGCGC
>JACMIS010000378.1 GCA_014381035.1 Armatimonadota bacterium | reverse complement strand
TCGAGCAACTGTGCAGGGTGTGATAGAACAACAAGACGAAGAGATAATCCTGACGCCAAACGGTCGGCGCAATATCGAAGACGAGTTACAACAGTTAGTGACAGTGGATCGTCACGAAGTCGCGGACCGAATCCGCGACGCGAAAGACTACGGCGATCTGACCGAGAACGCGGAATACGAAGCGGCGAAAAACGCGCAAGCGTTTATCGAAGGTCGGATCATTGATCTCAAGCGCATTCTCGGTAGTGCGCGGATTCTCGACGAATCCGAAGTACCGACGGACCAGGTCGGTCTGGGGTCCATCGTCACCGTGCGCGACGAGGAATTCGACGACGAGTGGACCATGACGATGGTTTCCGCCTATGAAGCCGACCCGGATAAAGAGCGGATCTCCGATCTATCCCCGGTCGGACAAGCCCTGATCGGCAAAAAAGTAGGCGATAAAGTAACCGTTCGGACTCCGGGCGGCACCACCAGCTATACCATCAAAGCCATCGCCAAGTAAGACACAATACCCCGGCAATCAGAAGTTGTCGGGGTATTGCCGTTCCATGGTGCGTTTTATCAGGTCTGCTTGCGTCAGTTCGCATCCTCGCGAAGCGGCTTACCCTCGGAAACGAAAAACAAGTTGTGGTGCCCGCTCCCCATGATGTTGCGGTTTTTTTCCCAGTCGAAAGGCGTCAGTCCACCCGACGCATTCACTTCGTAGGATCTGTATCCGAGGTCGCGCAGGAACGTCACCACTTCCTCCTGCGAACTGCCTAAATCCCGCAACAACTTGTCGTCCACTTCCAGCAAGAGGTAAGGGCGACCGCGTAGCGTCTGCGTGGCACCACGCAAGATCTGCATTTCCGCTCCTTCCGCGTCCGCCTTGACGATCTGCACGATTCCCGCCCGGTCCCCGAGACAGGCATCGAGCGTTTCTACCGCGACCGTCACGGTCTCCTTGGGGCGCGGTGGCTGACCATTCCCCTCACCCACAAGCCGGGAAACGGCGAGGTCGTCGAAAGCGGAAAACATCGCGCTACTACCGGCACGATCACTGACGGCTTTCTCCATCAGGGTGCAGTTGCGAAAATCGTTCAGTTCCACGTTCTGACTGAGCCGCGCGAACGCTTTCGGGTTCGGTTCGATGGAAAAAACGTGTCCCGTGGCCCCGACCTGCGCGGCGGCGAACAGCGTGTACGCGCCGACGTTCGCTCCGATGTCCACGAATATCTGTCCGTTCGACAGGTAGCGGGCAAGGCAGAGCATGAAGCGGTGCTCGTAGATGCCGGTATAGTAGATGTGTCGCTGCTGCCCATCGCTCAGATTGACGATCATGCGCTCACCGGAACGGAGCCGCGTTTCGACGGCACCGGGCGGGGAGCCGAGGCGACGGCACGCCCCTTTGATCTGCCGGTACAGGAAGTCGGCGGTCCTCAGCGGCATTCCGCGCAAAGCCTTCTGGATCGTTCGGCGGGTCGCCCCTCGCATCCCACCGCCGACATCCGACACAACACTATTCATCCACTCAATACCCTTATCCCGCCCAAAGCGATCCCCGAATTATATCACGCACCGGATTCAGGAGAGAATCCGGTTGCCACGCCATTCACCGAATCGCGTGGCAACTTTTATGGTCTTTCCGCGTCACTATTCGCCGGTTCCCCCGTTATACAATCACTGCCTGTAGCGAAGTCGCTACCGTTTGCAATGAGGAACCTTATGATTACCCCTACCGATGTCCGCGAAACACTCCTGACCACGGGCAAACTGCTTCTTTTCCAGACGGTGAAGCCGGACTTACCCCGACACATGCCGCTATACCTGCTTATCGGCATCGGCTCCGCGTGGCTCGCCGGAGTCGGGCGGTACTGGGATCACCCCGACGCGGCGTGGTGGCAATACGCGGGGATCGGTTCGGTCGCCTATATTTTCGTTCTCGCGCTGGTGCTCTACTTATTACTTCTGCCGCTACGCCCGCACGAATGGACCTACGGACGGGTTCTCACCTTCGTTGGTCTGACTGCGCCGCCGGGAATGCTCTATGCCATTCCCGTAGAGCGATTTCTTTCCCTGGAGGCGGCGCAGTCGGCGAACTTCTGGTTCCTCGCCGTCGTCGCCTCGTGGCGCGTCGCCCTCCTGTGGCGTTTTCTACGCGGTGCCGCCCGCCTCCCTGGCTCAGTAGCGGCGGTCGCGTTACTTCTGCCGATCTGCCTGATTATTGCGACACTCACCGCTCTTAACCTCGAAAAAGCCGTGTTCGAGATTATGGCAGGGCTACACGGCAAAAAACCCACCCCAAACGACGCCGCATACGGTGTCCTGGTTGCTTTGACAGTGATTTCGTTCTACGCTTCGCCGTTCCTGCTCTTCGGGTATGGCTTGGCGATCAACGACCGTCAAAAGAACAAAAACATACCGGCGGTCAGCAAAGCGAAACCGGACGAACCGGTGACGGAGGAGACGACATGAGACTCGGATTGATCGCCATGAGCGGGGTCCGTGTTCATAACGCCGAACTCGCCACACTCGGCTTGACACTCCCGGCATTCGTCGAGCGTAGCGAAGTGATCGCGTCCCTTCCCAGTCTCGGGCTGCTCACTCTCGCCGGACTGACGCCGCGTGACATTGACGTTACCTACCTCGAAATCGCCGATCTATTGCAAATGGACGGTCTACCCGGTGACTTCGATGTGGTCGCCATTTCCAGTTTCACCGCGCAAATAAAGGATGCCTACGTGCTCGCCGACCGCTACCGCGCTGTAGGGACCAAAGTCCTTCTGGGCGGCTTGCACGTTACCGCGCTACCGGACGAAGCCCGCCAGCATGCGGACGCGGTCTTCATCGGCGAGGGAGAACCGATCTGGCAGCAGGCGTTGCACGACCTGCAAAACGACAACTTGCAACCGGTCTACGACGCACGCGGGCAGAGTTTCGATTTCACGTTCGCCCCGATGCCGCGGTTCGATCTGTTAGACATATCGCGTTACAACCGCCTCACCGTGCAGACCCAGCGCGGTTGTCCGTTCCGGTGCGAGTTTTGCGCCTCCTCGATACGCCTGTTTCCCGGTTTTAAAGTAAAGCCCATCGAGCGGGTGATTGCCGAGATTCGTGAGATCAAGCGGCTATGGAGTCGCCCGTTTATCGAGTTCGCCGACGATAACTCATTCGCGAACAAAGCACACGGCAAACGACTTCTTCGCGCCGTCGCCAAGGAAAACGTTCGCTGGTTTACGGAAACGGATATATCGGTCGCCGAGGACGAGGAACTGCTGCAACTTCTCGCCGACAGCGGTTGCGCACAGATTCTCATTGGATTGGAAAACCCGAGCGCGGCAAGTCTACACGGCGTGGAGCAGAAGGCGGATTGGAAGGCGCGGCAAGCCGATAAATACCTGGCGGCAATCGAGCGTATCCAACGCCACGGCATAACGGTCAATGGCTGCTTCGTGCTCGGGTTGGACAACACGGATGAAACGAGTTTCGGCGACGTTCTCGATTTCGTGCGACAGAGCGGGTTGTATGAAGTCCAGATCACGGTGCAGACGCCGTTCCCCGGCACCCCGTTATATACCCGGCTGCGGGAGGAAGGACGACTGATCAACGAGACCGCCTGGGAAACCTGCACGCTATTCGATGTCAATTTCCAGCCGACCCACATGACGGTCGCGGCACTGGAGCAACACTTCCGCACCTTAATGGCGGAACTGTATACGGAATCGGCGCGGAGAGACCGACGGCGGCGATACCGGGAAACCGTTCGGGGGTTTCCCGGTAGCACAAAAACGCCCCGGTAGCATAAAAACTACCGGGGCGTTCAAATTCTTCCCACTGACCACTGTCACTGACTTAGCCGTTCGCACTACCTACTTTTTGTTCCAGGGCACGCAGTTGCGCTTCCAGATCCGAGTCGGTGGTCGCCGTCACCGGAGTCGGTTTCGCGACATTGGTTGCCGTCCCCATCCCGAGTTTTGCTTCCAATAACTCCAGTTCGTTCGACGCGGCGATGTCAGATTCGGCGACTTCGAGGTCGGCGACTCGGTTTTCGACACGAGTCTTCGCCATTTCGGCGCGTGCCCCGGCTTCGGACTGGGCGTTGCGGATCTTCGCCTGTGCCCGCTCGAACGCCTGGGTCGAATCTTCGATGGTACCGATGCCGTCGAGTGCCTTGTTGATCGCGTTCTGGATCTGCGCGTTCTTCCACTGTGCTTTCATGCTCAGGGCTTCGGCGGTCTTCTGGCGGATGCGCTCTTCTTCGCGTTTGATCGCTACCTTGACCTGCTCCGACGTTTCGATGGCTTGCTCTAAACTCGCCTTGGTAGTGGTCAGGCTGGTTTCATAGGACTGCTTTTCTTTAAGCAGTTGCAGTGCCAGATCCCGGTCGCCCCGTTTGAGAGCCAGTTCGGCTTTCGCCTGCAACGTGTTCGTCTTTTTCTGCAGGTCGTCCACCATCTGTTGCAGGTTGTTCTTCTGCGTGATGGCTTGCACCGCGCGTTCGCGGTTTTTGGCATGAACTTCCTGCATCTCGCGCTGCGCCTGTTCGAGCAGGAGTTCGGGGTTCTCCAATTGGTCAAGACCGCCCGATAATAGGGCTTTGATGTAGTTCCAGAATCGCTTGAGCATCGGTTTTTTCGTATCCTCCCCATCCGGCGGGCGTGTGTGATGCCGGGATCGGGTGATGGCACACTGAATTGAGTGCGGCTATTATACCGCGTGTGGCACCAAAAGTTTTATGACATTTGCAGTATACGCACGGGTACGGCGATTGCGTTCCGCTTCCTTCGCGTGATTTACGCTTCCCGTTCCCCTGCGCTACATTTTTATGGACACG
>JACMIS010000377.1 GCA_014381035.1 Armatimonadota bacterium | reverse complement strand
GCGTACTGCTCCGGATCGTAGTTCTCGTATCGCATCTGCGGGATGAAGTCTTTGTAACCAAACTGATCTTGCGCTCCATAGGTTGCAACATGATGCGCGAACTCTGGTGTGCCCTCTTTATACATGTTGCGCGGGTACCACTCGTTCCCGAACGCCGGGACGGAATACGGCCCCCAGTGCAGGAAGATACCGAACTTACCGTCTTTGTACCACTCGGGTATTTCGTAGGCTTTGAGCGAAACCCAGTCGGCTGTGAAAGGACCGGACGCGGCGACTTTGTCAACGGTGTCGAGAATGGCTTGTTGTTCTGTCATAGTACATAGACTTCCTTACTGGCTCATTATAAGGAGCAGGATACGCCGACGTCTATGCGGAAAACTACCCAGGATATGCAGAAAAACGCTCGTCTTGCGCGGTAGAAATTGGTGCAGGGGAAATAGATTATGGAGAGTGTGATCACCGAAACCCGTTCCTCTCGACTCCAATTCCGGCTGCTTGTCGCCGGTTCGGTGATTCTGGGGAGTTATTGGCGGTTTCGTTTTCGCCGACCAACTTGTTGGCGATTCTATGCACATGACCGCGACGGTGCGATGCTGGAGGTGAAGGGGCAACCGTTTCCGTTGCAAGCCGGTGTCCATTATCTGATCCCGCCCGGTATATCGTTCGGCGTGAGCACACGCGGTCCGGTACGGCAGGTTTATATCCACTTCGAGACGGTCGGGATCGGGGAGGAAACGTTCGCCGGGGCATGGAATGCGCCGATTATTTTGCCGCCGGATGTTTCCCGATCAAACAGAGTCGACGCGGTAGGTCAGGAACTGGCACCGGACGGGGCGATCATCGGCACCGTAGCACAATGGCGTCTACGATCAATCCTCTATGACGCCTTTGTCGATATTTACGATACCTTCCCCGAACCGTTGAAAGAGGATGTGCCGGAACCAAAGCCGGATCGTTCGCCCATACGGTTTGCATTACGATATATCCGTGACTTTGTCGGCGAACCGATAGACAACGCCCGACTCGCCCGTTGTTGCAGCATGAGCGAGAGCCATTTTATTCGTTGCTTTCAACAATACGTCGGTCAAACGCCCGCGCAATATCTACTGGCGTACCGTCTGCAAATCGCGGCGGAACGGTTGGCAACCACCGAACTATCCGTTGATGAAATCGCAAACCAAACCGGGTTCTGTCATCGGGCACATTTCGCCAATGCGTTCAAGAGGGCAGAAGGCATGCCACCCGCGGCATTCCGTCGGTTGCGCACAGAGGGAACCCTACCGCATCCGCTATAACTCCCGGCTGGCGATCAATAAACGTTCAAGCGCGAGGCGGATGGTCTTCCGCTCATTGTGTGGGATATGTGACAGTACTTCCGCGACCCGGGCGCGACGTTGCTCACGCCGCGCTTGCAACAGTTCTGCCCCGAACGGTGTCAGGGCGAGATAGCGGTGGCGTCGGTCGCTATCCTCCCCGCTGGTGTCGGAAACGCGCTTCACCATCCCCGCTTTCTCCAAGCGGTCCGCTACTTGTGTCACCGCACTGACGGAAATATTCATCTCCTCGCCGATTTGCGACATGGTGTGCGGTCCTTCAAGCAGCAGACTGCACACCTTAAGTTGCGCGTTCGGCAGTTCCGCCAGCGGAGAACCGGGTGGGACCGTGAACATTCGCCGGGCGATTTCCGGCAGAATCCGTTCCAGGGCGGAGGCGTGATCGGTTTCGTCAATCAACTAAATCTTCCTCCCGTGACCGCACTTCGCTCGACTTTCGACCGACCGACACCGTCTGTGGCTCCCGCTCGACCGACTCCACGGAAGGTTCGATAATCGACGGAGGTCGCGCCAGGTCTTTACCATCTCCTTTACCACCACGTAGTTTTTTCGCCAGGTCGTCGAACAGGGTGTAAACCACCGGGATCACAAACAGAGTCAGCACGGTCGAAGTCGTCAAGCCGCCGACGACCGCCGTGGCGAGCGGGGCTTGTGTTTCCGAGCCTTCGCCGAGCCCGAGCGCGAGCGGTAACATTCCGAATCCCGCTGCGAGACTGGTCATCAGGATCGGGCGAAGTCGAGTCGGGCTCGCTTCCAGAACCGCCTCGTCCCGCGTCCGCCCGCGTTCGCGCAACTGGTTCGTGTAGTCGATGAGCAGAATTCCGTTTTTCACCACGATTCCGACAAGGAGTAGTACACCGATAAACGCCGTCAGTCCGAACGCCCGCCCCGACAAGAAAAGCGCGACGATAACCCCGGTGATCGCCAGCGGGACGGAAAGCAGGATCGTAAAAGGGTGAATAAACGATTCAAACTGGGATGCCAGCACCATATAAATCAGCGCGATGGCGAGAAAGACGGCAAGCCCCATTCCCGCGAACTCTTCCGCCCGCCGTTTCTGCGCGGAGCCGAAGTCCCATCGGTAGCCATTGGGAAGGTCAACCCCGCTCATCCGCTTGGTGATTTCCGCCTGGATCGCGCTTTCCGCGCCCCCTTCCGGCGTACCGCTCACGGAAATATACCGTTGGCGGTTGAGTCGGGTGATTTCGCTCGGACCGGTATCGCGTTCGGCACGGGCGATCTGCCGCAGTTCGATAGTCGGAGAAGGCGTGTTCGCAACGTTCCCGGTACCAGTCGCTAAACCTGTGCTGATCAGGTCCGGGCGCAAGGGGAGCGATAATAGCGCGTCGGTCGTTTTGCGCTGACTTTCCGGCAATTGCACTAAAATCGGGTATTGATAACCGTTCTCCTGGAAGTAGGAGGCGATGTTGCCATTGGTCGCTGAGTTTATCGTCCCCGCGATATTGCGGAACGACAACCCCAGCGTAGTGGCTTTCTCGCGGTCCACCCGCCACTGTAATTCCGGTGTCGCGTCCTGCCAGTTCACATCCACGTTCTGGAAACCGGGAATGTCGCGTACCTTGTCGATCACAATCTTCGACTGCTTGGCAAGCTCCTCCAGCGATTCCCCGAAAATGACGATCTCGATGTTCTGGTTGCCGCCGGTGAGAGTTTGTGTTACCAGGTCAATCGGGGTCAGATTAGGGTTCGCGCCAGGAATACGGCTCATCTTCTTACGCAGTTCGGCGATCACTTCCAGGGTGGTGCCTTTGTGATGCTCCTTGAGTTTCACAATCGCCGCGCCCTGGTTCGGGTTGAGAGAGTTTCCCACGCCACGGATGGAAAGGTTCGTACCCGCCGCCGAAAACACGGTCTCCACGTTGGGATTGTCGGCGAGGATCTTTTCCGCCTGCTTCATCACTTCGTCGGTGCGGGCGAGGCTGGTACCGATGGGCAATTTGAGGCGCACCTGAAAATCGCCGCTATCGGTCGCGGGCATCAATTCCGTACCGATGAGGGGGATCAGAAAACAGGAAAGGGCGGTCACGCCGAACGCGCCGCCGACCACCTGCCAGCGGTGTTTCAACGACCATTCCAGACCGCGGTGGTACGACTTGTCCAGTGCCTCGAAACGCTGACTCGCCCAGTGGAAGAATCGTCCCAGTACCGACTTATCCTTCGCCAGAACCGCTTCCTGTCCGCCCTGGTACTGCTTCACGTCAATAAATCGGGACGCGAGCATCGGCACCACCGTTGCCGCGTCGAGCAGTGAAACGGTGATCGAGAAAATAACGACCAGGGCGAGTTGGGTGAACATCTGTCCCGCCTGTCCACGAATCAGCAACAGGGGGAGGAATACGATAACAATCGTGACTGTCGATGCGACCACGGCGGAAAGAATCTCCTGCGTACCGGATACCGCCGCCTCTGCCGCTCGTTTCCCGTCGCGCTCGATGTGCCGGAAAATATTCTCGATGACCACGACCGCATCGTCTACGATCAAACCGACGGCGAGTGCGAGACCCGCGAGGCTCATCGTATTGAGCGAGAAGCCGCAAAGATAGATCAGCGCGAACGTCGAAACAATCGAGATCGGGATCGAAAGTGCGACCACAATGGTCGAGCGGACATTTCGCAGAAAGAACAGCAGGATGATTACCGCGAGCACACCGCCGATCACGGCATCTTCTTGAACCCGCGTGACCGACTGTCCGATAAAGCGCGACTGGTCATACGCCAAGCCGAATTTTAAATCCGGATACTGCTTTTTGACCGCGTCCAGTTTTCCCAGTACGGATTTTACGGTGGAGAGCGTATTCGCGCCGCTCTGGCGCACGATCAATAGTCCGACCGCCGGTTCGCCGTTCAGTCGAGTATAGATGCGTGTTTCGGCGGACGCATCGCGCACCGTCGCGACATCGCTGACACGGATCAACTGTCCACGATAATTACCAACGGGGACCGAACCGATCTCCGCGGGCGAAGCGAACAATCCGAGCGACCGTATGGTCAGTTCGGTGTTACTAGTGCGTGCGATCCCGCCGGGAACATTCAGGTTTTCCCGCCCGATAGCGTCCGATACCTGTTGCAACGACAGGCTTCGCGCACGCAACGCTTCGGGGTCGACTTCGACCAGGATCGCACGCTCATCGCCGCCGGTCACATTGACCGCCGCGACACCGTCCGCGCTTTCGATCACGGGGGCAATCTCGTTATCCAGCAAGGTGCGGAGTTTGATCGTGTCGGCGATCCCGGAAACCCCGTAGACAAGAATCGGTGTCTGTGACGGATCGTACTTCGCGACGATGGGGTTTTCCAGAGTCGGGTCCACGGGAAAGCTGCGCTTGGCGCGTTCGACTTGCTGAAGAACGTCCACTGCGGCTTTCCCGATGTCCACGCCCCATTGGAACTGGACGCGTACATTCGAGGTGCCTTCATCGCTCGTGGAGGAGACTTCGTATAAGCCGGGGACCGAGGACACGGCGCGTTCTATCGGGCGTGTCACCTGAGTTTCGATCTCTTCCGGGGCGACGTTCGGCCAGGTGGTCGAAATAGAAACGGTTGGCAAAGTCACATTCGGCAAAAGGTCTACCGGGAGTCGTAGAAAGCAGACCGCACCCAGTAGGACGAGTGCGAGGATACGCATCGTCACCGCGACCGGGCGGGTGACGGATATTTGCGCGATATTCACTTGGCGTTATTCTTTCCATTTGCCGGTTTTGGCCGGTCATCACCCGAATTGGGCTTGTCGCTGTTTCCGCTTCCGACGCGGATTTTTTGCCCTTCGCGTACATCGCGCTGGCTCAAAACGATTACTTTGTCGTCCGGTGTCAGGTCTCCGGTGACGGCAGTCCCTTTGGCATCCGACAATCCGGTTTCCACAGTTCGCTTTTGTGCGGTCTGATCGGTACCCGCGATGAGTACATACTTTTCGCCCTTCGCTTCTTTGATCGCTTCCGGCGGTACCGTCAGGGCGTTAGCGGCGCGTTCCGTTATGAACGAGACACGGGCGAATGTGCCGGGGCGCAAGCGAAAGCGGCTGTTATCGAGTGCGACACGGACGGTGAACTGGCGACTTTGCGGATCGGCACTCGGTAATATCTGGGCGATGCGTCCGGTAAAAGTTTCGCCGGGAAGGGCATCAAGCGTCACCGTCGCGTTTTGACTGGGCGCGAGGCGACGTGCCGTCTCTTCCGGAGCCGCAATTGTCGCCCAGACCCGCCGCACAGATGCCACCGACACTACCGGCGTCGTCGGCGAGGCGACCGCGCCAGGCTCAAGCAGGCGCGTCGCGACCAATCCTTCCAGCGGCGAACGGAGCGTCAGTTCGGTTAGTAGAACTCGTGTCGCCTGCAACTCGGCTTGCGCCGAGGAAACGGTGGCGGACAGGGCGGCGATATTTTCCCGAAAAGCGTCTGATTGGGAAGTATTCGCCTGTGCGGCGCGCAGGGTGGCGCGGGTCTGCGCCAGCGACGCGTCGGCGACTGCGACATCGGCTTTCGCTTTGTTGCGTGCGATTGTCACCTGACGCTCCGCGCTTTTTCGGGTCGCAATCGCCGCGTCACGGGTCGCGACCGCGTTCGCCCGACGTTCCTGCGCGGCGCGAAGGGCGGCCTCCTGTACCGACAATTCGGTGCGGGCATTGTCCGCGAACTGTTCGGAGACAAACCCTTTGACGAGGAGTGATTTGTACCGGTCGCTACGAAGACGAAGATTGTTCACGGTGGCTTTGGCAGACACGATGTCGGCGTCTGCGGTACGGATTGTGGCGTTCGCCGCGACAACACGTTCTGTGGCTGCGACAACACCCGCTTCCGCTGTGGCGATTGATGCTTCGAAGTCGGCACGGGCTTGACCATTCTGCGCCTGCGCCGTGGCGAACGCTGCCTGGTTGCGTTCGACCTCGGATAGGACTCCGACATTCTGTGACGACTCCGTGACACGCGCCTCGGCAAGACGGGAGCGGGCTTGTGCCAATGCTGCTTCGCGTTGCAGGATATTTGCCTGCGTTTCGCGAGGGTCAATACGGGCAAGTACCTGTCCCGGTGTCACCCGGTCGCCCTCACGCACGAGAATCTCCAGTAGTCGTCCGGTGACGCGCGGTGAAACCTGAACGGTTGACGGTGCCTCGATAGACCCGACCGCGGTAAACGATTTGATGATCGTCCTCCGTGCCACGGGGACCGCTTCCACATTGAGAGGGGCGTTCTTGCGTGCCGCCGTGGACTTCGCGTCCTCCGCGGCTTCCGCCCGTTTTTGCGTGATGCGCCACGCAATCAGACCGGCGATGACAACTAAAGGCAGTAGCCATAATAAGACCTTCGGGCGTCGCTTCGAGTCGGTGTTTCGCATAAATACTTTATCTTCCTAAAAGGTTTATATACATAAACCTTTTGTTATGGTTCCGTACCCAGAGGAAAATATTTATAAACTCAGCGTGCCTCATCCTGATGTCAGACAAAAAAAGGTCGCCCGATTCAAAGTTCGGGCGACCGGCTACCGTGGTTTTTACGTTTACTTTTTCATACGACGACGTAGGCGGATCATCGCGGGTCCCGCCAGAAGCAATCCGGCAGAGCCGACATAGGCGAGGCTACCGCTTTCGGGTACGGCGAAACCGGCGGTGGACGAAGCGACTATCACGGTTCCGTTCGCCAGCGTATTTCCTTGCAACAAGCGAACCGTGATCGCGTCCGTCGTGCGGGCTTTTCCGACGTTGCTTGCCAATGGGACACCGTTGAGCACGGTCTGGTTATTGATTACGAGTTGTGCGACGTCCGGGATCAAGATATTCGTGCTCGCATTCACACTCGCCGTGCCAAGAATGTTCAGGTAATACGTCGTCGAGACGGCACTTGCCACATCGAAGTCGCCCAGCGACGTCAGACCGAAGCGAAGGTCAGCGATCTCGGTGCGACCGCTGTTCCCGAACTCATCTGCTGTTGTCGTGCTACGGATCAGGTCCGCAGTAACCAGCGACGTGAGATTCAACGTCAGGGGGAACAATTGCGACAATGGATTCGGAACGGAGAGCGATAGATCCGGGAAAAGGGATAAGTTTTCAATTTGGGCAAAGCTGGTTGCGACAGAGCCGGTACCGATAGTGGACGTATTGATCGTATCCGCTTGAAGCACGGCGAAGGCATTGACCGGCGTTCCCGTTGCGCTTGCCTCGACATCGGCGTTCAATAGTTGGTTCGTCAATGCAACATTGCTGCCGAAAAGAGGAAGGTTAGGGTTATCCACAATCGTAACCCCAACGCCTACGAGGGTCGCATTGATCGAGACCCTCGCCCCATAAGCGTCTCCCGCATAAAACTCGGCAGATGCTGGGGACGATGCGATTGTCAATCCAGCGATAATGGCGATTCTACCGATCAAGGATAGTTGTGTCAGTGCAGTTTTCAGGGTCAGTGTTTTCATAGGGTCCTC
>JACMIS010000376.1 GCA_014381035.1 Armatimonadota bacterium | reverse complement strand
TGGGTCGTCAATTCCGTAGACCCTGCCGCTACGGTGTACGCGACCGAACGGCTCCAGGGCGGCATATCGTCCCTTGTTCATGGGGTTTCTCTGCAAGCCGGCGCGCGTACCCGGCACTTCGTCCTCCGCCGGTTCGATAACGCGCGGTGGCTGGAAGACGAACCCGGTCTGGCGCGACACGAAGCGGAAAGTCTGCGTCGTGCGACACAGGCGAATGCAAGCACCCCACAGATCATTGCGTTCGACGAAACCGGAAGCGATTGCGGGGTACCGGCGGTGTTGATGACACGCCTCGCGGGAACGGTCGTTCTGAATCCGCGAAATAAGGATACTTGGTTAGACGGGCTGGCGGGATCGCTGGCGCGGATCCACGCGGTAAGCGCGGACGGCTTCCCGTATCCGTACTTCACTTACACTGATCTCGCCACGCTGGAAACGCCGTCGTGGTCGCGCCTCGCGAAACAGTGGGATACCGCTATCGCCATCGCGCAAAAGACGCGCCCTGTGTTTCCATCCTGTTTTATCCATCGCGATTACCATCCGGCGAACGTCCTGTGGCACGGCGATACGGTCAGTGGCATCGTGGACTGGGTGAACGCTTGCGCGGGACCCGCCGCGATTGATGTCGCTCACTGCCGCGTGAATCTCGCCCAATTATTCGGGGTGCCGACCGCCGACCTGTTCCTGTCCGCTTACGAAAAGCACGCCGGGACCGCCTTTTCCTATGATCCGTACTGGGACATCGTCGCGCTGATGGATATACTCGACGGACCGCCGACGGTGTACGCGGGCTGGACTGCGTTGGGAGTGACCGGGTTAACCGACGAATTGATGCGTGTGCGGATAGATGAGTATCTGCTCAGCCTGGTAGCGCGGGCGTCCGACACGTGATACGAAGCGAATGCTGAACGAATGGTCGCTGGTGAAATTTTTGAAGATTATCCGTCGCTATGTGTACTAAGCGGGATAGAAGCCCTGAGTCAGTGGTTAGTGATTAGTAGCAAGTGGCCAGCGGGTAAACCCCGCTAAACGGTGCTGGCAAACCACTAATCACTAACCGCTGATCACTGACCACCAATTTCGGGCTGAAACGGACGTGATTAAAGATGACCTCTAAAGGACGCTGGATAATAGGGGGTGCTACGGTAGCACTCACGATGGCGATGGCGGCGGGTGCCGTTCGTCTTCAGGATAAACTATTCCGCAATACGGGAGTGACGGCGATGGCAGTACGAACGGCAGAAAACAACAGCCTGGGAGTCGCGGCGGTCGGACAGACGACGAAAGCGACGGTAGGCGAGGACGAGATTCCCGGTTTGCGTTTCCGTCTTTCCGAGGGGAAACCGTTGCTCGGGGAAGCCACCGACACCGTGCCGCTCGCCGAAACGACGCCGCTCTCGGACGCCGATGCCGACCGGATTCTCGACCGACTCAAAGCGGTCGGGGCGAAGCCGGGCGATGTGCAGGATTTCGCGCTCCGTGAGGGCTCCCTTCCGCCGCCCCGTGCCGGTCAGACGATTGGGACCACGTTCCCGCCGCCACCGTCCGAGGGTACCGCACCCGCGGTCGAGACCGGACCGCTGGAGGTCCGGCGCGTCCAGCCCGAGGGGGATGTACCCCTCGCGGATCGCGTCTCGGTGACATTCTCGCAACCCATGATTCCCGTCACCAGCCAGGAAGAAGCCGCGAAAACCGTCCCCGTAAAACTCACCCCGAGCGTCCCCGGTACCTGGCGTTGGCTCGGCACACAGACTCTTATTTTCGACGCGGGCTCGGGAAAACGCCTCCCGATGGCGACGAGTTACACGCTCACCATCCCGGCAGGAACGAAATCCGCCACGAACGGCACCCTCGCCGACGCGAAAACAGTCACGTTCCAAACGCCCACGGTCCGTCTGATAGACCACTTGCCAAACGATGGACAACCGCAACCGCGACAACCGCTTATCTGGCTGGCGTTCGACCAGCGCGTTGACCCCGACGCTGTCATGAAAACCGTCACGCTGGACGCAGGTGGCAAGAAGTACGCGGTCCGTCTCGCCACCGATGCCGAAGTGGCGAAAGAAAGCGAGTTGAAATGGCGTAACGACGTTCCTAAAGACCGCACCGTCGCGCTCAAACCAGTGGAACCGCTCCCGACCGGAACCTCGGTCAGCGTGCAGGTCGGACCGGGCACCCCGTCGCTCGAAGGTCCGCGCAAGACCGACTCCGCGCAAAACATTGCCTTCGCGACCTACGGTCCCCTCAAACTCATCCAGACGTATGGCGACGGCAACCCGCCGGGGGGCGGTTGGAACCTACATTTTAACAACCCGCTCGATATGGACGCGTTCGATCCCGAGACGATAAAGATCGCCCCCAAACTCGATGGCGTGCAGATCATAGCGAACGGAAACTATGTCAGTATTTCCGGTCCGACCAAAGGGAGCACCACCTATACCGTTACCGTACCGGCGACGCTTAAAGACGCTTTCGGGCAAACGCTCGGAAAGGCGGAAACGCGAAAATTCAAGGTCGGTCCGGCGACGCCATACCTGGTCGGTCCGCAACAAACGTTTGTCGTTTGCGACCCCTCGGCACCCGCGCGGGCGGTTTTTCAAAGCGTCAATACGCCCTCGGTGAAAGTCAAACTCTATGCCGTGAATGACGGCGACTGGGCGGCTTATTTGACCTACCGTAACCGGGGACGCCGGGACAAAGGCACTCCGCCCGGTCGTTTGGGGTCGGAGCAGACCGTCGCCCTGAAAACCGAGAAGGATGCGTTCGGCGAAACCAGTGTGCCGGTCGGTGCCGCGCTCAAAAACGGCCGGGGGAACGTCGTGGTGCATTGGGTTTCCACGATCCGTCGCGGAAAAGAGGAACCGGATCAGGGAACGGTCTGGCTTCAGGCAACGAAACTCGGGCTGATGGCGCAGGTAGACACCACCGATCTGTATGCCTGGGTGACCGATCTCGCCACCGGCAAACCGATCAAGGCGGCGAACGTCGAACTCGCTGGCGGGGGGCAAAAAGAAACCACCGGTGCCGATGGCATGGCAAAAATCGCCCTTTCCGACCAGTCCGGCAAACGGCTCGTCGTGCGGCGCGGCGACGATACCGCGTTCCTGCCGTCCAGTCAGTGGGAATACAACGACTCCTCGTGGATGCGGCGCGGACAAAGCGATTCGCAACGCTGGTTCCTGTTCGATGACCGTAAACTCTATCGCCCCGGCGAAACGACGCGGGTCAAGGGCTGGGTGCGTGTCCAGAAAGCGGGCAAGACCGGCGACCTGGAGTTGCCGAATGGCATGACGGATCTGTCCTGGACGCTGAACGATGCGCAGGGCAACGAAGTGCGCAAAGGGACGGTCCCGGTGAACGCCTGGGCGGGTTTTGACATCACGCTGGAACTGCCGAAGACGATGAACCTCGGTCAGGCACAGTTAGTCGTCGGTGGCATATCGCATTACATCAATGTTCAGGAGTTCCGCCGCCCCGAGTTCGAGGTTTCGGCGAAGAACGAGACCGCCGGACCCCACGTCGTCGCGGACCCCAAAGGCGCGGATCTTTCGGTGTCGGCGAAATACTACGCGGGCGGCTCGCTCCCGAACACCCCCGTCAACTGGAGCGTCACCGCCTCGGCGACGACCTACACCCCGCCGGGACGCGAGGAGTTCACGTTCGGAAAATGGACCCCGTGGTGGGGCAATTTCGGCGGCATGTATGACGGCGGGTACGAGGGAATCGGTTATCGCGGTTATGGTCGCCGCTTCCCCGGTGGGGTCGGCGGGGGACCGGTGCAACATGCCGGGCGCACCGGCGGCGATGGCACGCACTATCTGCATCTCGACTTCGACGCGGTTCGTCCGGCGCAACCCTACACCGTGAGTGCGCAGGCGGTGCTTCAGGATGTCAACCGCCAGACACAGGCGGCGAACGCTTCGCTGATCGTCCATCCCTCGGAGCGGTACGTCGGTTTGCGCGGCAAGAACCTGTTTGTCGAGAAGGGCAAGAAGCTCACCATCGAAACCGTCGTCTGCGACATCGAGGGCAAAACCGATAGCGGGCGCGAGATCCGGTTCCGTGCCGCACGCAAGGAGTGGGGCTACACGAAAGGTCGCTGGAGCGAAAAAGAGGTAGATATTCAGGAGTGGACGGTACGCTCCGGTGAAAAGCCCGTCGCCACCGAGTTTCTGCCGAAATCGGGCGGGCAGTGGACGGTAAAAGCGACTGTTCTGGACAGCAAGGAACGACCGAACGAATCGGAGCTGACGCTCTGGGTTTCCGGCGGCGACGGTCCCAAAAACAAACAGCGCAACCTCGGTCAGGAAATGGCGACGCTGATCCCCAGCCAGAAAGAGTACAAAGCGGGCGATACGGCGACGATTTTAGTGCAGTCGCCGTTCGCGAATGCCGAGGGATTGGTCAGCATCATCCGGGACGGGATTGTCCGGGCGGAGCGGTTCACGATGAAAGGCACGACGCATACGTTGCGCATCCCGATAGCGGAGACATTCCTCCCGACAGTCGGGGTGCAGGTCGAACTGGTCGGCACGCAAATTCGCACCGATGACGCGGGCGACCCGATCAAAGGGATCGCGCCGCGACCGGCGTTCGCGGGGGGGCACCTCGACCTGTCCGTTCCGCCGACCGCGCGGCGTTTGACCGTTACCGCCGAACCTGCCGTAAAGGCACTCGAACCGGGCGGCAAAACTACGGTCACGGTCAGCGTCAAGGACGCCAGTGGTAAGCCGGTTTCGGGAGCGGAAGCCGCTGTTGTGATCGTGGACGAGTCCGTACTCGCCCTCGCCGGATGGAACCTGGGCGACCCGCTCGCCGCGTTCTATCCCGGTCGCCAGACCAACGTCGAAACGCAACATCTGCGTCAGTATGTCGTGTTGGAAGACCCGGCGCAGGTATCCGCGAACGGTAGCAAAAACGAATTGCGCAGTGCCAGATCGAAATCGTCTTCTGTTCGCGCTTTCGGTGTCGCTGGTGGTGGTGGTGCTTCCTTGGGGATGAGTGCGCCGATGCCTGCCGCGCCCGCGATGTCCGCACTCGCGGATTCGATGGACGCCGAGGGAGCAAGGGAAGATTTTTCACTGGCTCAGAGGGTGCAGGTTGCGAAACCGGAACCGGGTACGCCAATCGCCCTCCGAACGAACTTTGACGCGCTCGCGGAGTTCGCTCCGTCGGTGAAGACCGACGCCGACGGCACCGCCCGTGTTCCGGTTACGCTGCCCGACAACCTGACGCGCTACCGGATCGTGGTCGTCGCGGTCGCCGGGGCGAAGCAGATCGGGCACGGCGAAGCCGCGCTCACGGCGCGGCTCCCGCTGATGGCGCGACCGTCCGCGCCGCGCTTCCTGAACTTCGGCGACAAATTTGAGTTGCCGATTGTGCTACAAAACCAGACCGACGAACCAATGACCGTTGAAGTCGCCGTGCGCGGTACCAACCTGAAATTCACCAAAAACCGGGGGCAACGCCTCACGGTCAAGGCGAACGACCGCATCGAAGTGCGGTTCCCAGCCGAAGCAGTTCAAGCCGGGACCGCCCGCTTCCAGGTCGCGGCGGTAGCCGGAAACCGCTCCGACGCCGCCGAACTGTCGCTCCCGGTGTGGACACCCGCGACCACGGAGGCGTTCGCTACCTACGGCGTTCTGGATAACGGCGCGGTAGTCCAACCGATACAAACGCCGGGCGAGGTCGTGCCACAGTTCGGCGGACTGGAAATCACCACGACTTCGACCGCGCTACAGGAACTCACCGACGCCTACATCTACCTTGCACAATACCCGTATGGGTGCGCGGAGCAGATTTCGTCGCGGGTGCTGGCGACGGCGGCACTCAAGGATGTCCTCACGGCGTTCAAGACCGCCGAACTGCCCAAGCCGGAAGAAATGCAGGCGGCGATGGGACGCGATCTCGCCCGTCTCGCCGAAATGCAGAACGACGACGGCGGATACGGGTTCTGGACCCGTTACACCAAGCCGTATCCGTACCTCGGCGTGCATGTCGCCCATGCCGCCGTCCGGGCGAAGCAGAAAGGCTTCGCGGTTCCGGACACCATGTACAAGCGTTCGATGGAATACCTGAAAGCCATCGAAAGCAAATTTGACGGCGATTACGGTCCGCAAACGCGCCGGATGATCACCGCCTATGCCCTCTACGTCCGCCATCTTGCCGGAGACACCGACACCGCACGGGCGAAGAAACTGCTCGGCGAAGATTCGCTCGACAACCTGGGACCGGAAACGGTGGGCTGGCTACTCAACATCCTCGCGGGCGATCCGGCGATGGCGAAGGCACGCACCTGGCTGAATAACAAAGCGACCGAGACGGCGGGCGCGGCGCACTTCACGTTCTCCTACAGTGACGACAACTACCTGATACTGCACTCCGACCGCCGCGCCGACGCTATCGTGTTGGACGCCCTGATCGCCGATCAGCCGAAGAGCGACCTGATACCGAAACTGGTACGCGGTCTTTTGGACGGGCGGCGACGCGGGCACTGGTACGGAACGCAGGAGAACGCGTTCGTCCTGCTCGCGCTGGATCGCTATTTCCGCACCTACGAAGGCGTCACACCGGACTTCGTCGCGCGGCTCTGGCTCGGCGACAAATTCGCCGGGGAAGGCGAGTTCAAAGGGCGGTCCACGAAACGGGTCGAGACACAGATCCCGATGGCGTATCTCGCGCAAACGCCCGGCGTGCAGAAACTGACTATCGGCAAGACCGGTGCCGGGCGGATGTACTATCGGGTCGGGATGCGCTACGCGCCGAAGAATCTCAGCCTCAAACCCGCCGACTACGGCTTCACCGTGAAGCGCACTTACGAGGCGATTGACAAGCCGACCGACGTTCGCCGCGAAGGGGACGGGAGCTGGGTAGTCCGTGCCGGGGCGAAGGTCCGGGTGCGCCTCTCGATGGTGGCGACGACGCGCCGCTATCATGTGGCGTTGGTAGACCCGCTCCCCGCCGGTTTCGAGTCGCTCAATTCCGAACTGCAAGGAACGGAAAGCGTGGACCGGGACAGCAATCCATCCAGCGGCGGCGGTCGCTACGGCTACTGGTGGTGGGGGCACTGGTGGGAGCACGAAAACCTGCGCGACGAGCGTGCGGAGGCATTCACGGCGTACCTGTGGGAAGGTGCCTACGAATACGTGTACGTCTGCCGCGCGACAACGCCGGGACAGTTCATCGTCCCGCCCGCGAAAGCCGAGGAGATGTACTCCCCCGAAACGTTCGGACGGACGGGGACCGACCGGGTGCGGGTGGAGTAAGCGTCATTCGTTCGGGGGAACCCATTCCCCCGAACAGGAGCGGGGGAGTGCTGACGGCGGACTCTCGGAGGTTGTACGAACGGGTGTCAAATGTGTCCGGGTGTCGCGACGGCGTTTCCTGTAACAAGCGGCTGCAGTTATCGGGGTCGGTCAAAAGGCGGTCTAATATCAAGACCGGTGTTTGACTTCTCATCGAGGAACTATACCGGAGATGCCGCATGTTCACGCTCCCCAATCACCCGCTTCCCAACCAGTCAGGGCGGCGATATAGCCCCTCATTTGCAAAATTCCATCGGAGCCGATCAGGTCGCTCATACCGTCCTCCCCGTAATGTTCTGTTACTTGCGCGAGGGGGATACGCTCCCCGTAGCCGGTCGCATAAAGGGTACGCACAACGTTCAGACCGCCCCGCTCCCGCACGTCGAACTTCACGGTTGAAACAGACAGATGACCCGACCCCTTGAGAGTGTCGCGCCGCACTTTGCCCAGTAACCAGTGTCGCCTTTCCAAAAACGAAGGTCCAATAGTCAGTTCCTCTTCCCGGAAGAATAACCAAACAATGGCAGTCACAATGCCTATAATAACAAAGGGTATTAAGAGGGGAGTACGCGGGTCGTTATCAAATAAGGAAGTGCCCCGGCGCGGCAAGAGCAGGATTGCCAGTATAAACCCGAACACGATCAGGACGACGGGCATTGCCGCATCGCGGGTAAACTTGCCCCAAAAAGTGCGCCGAAGCACCACCTGCCCTCCCTGCTGTCGCACGACCGCCCATCCGGTCGGCGGCGTGCCAAAAGCGGCAAATCTACCTGCGCCCACAAGCCCGCTATTGGATAAGGTGGACCCGGACGCCATCATTGCGACGCGCCCGCACTTCCCGCATACGCCCCCGCTCTCCGGCAGTGTCGCATGACAATTTGTGCAGTACGGTCGGGGCGTACTGCTCTGCGGCAGGGTTGGCGGACGCAGCAAGGCACTGCACAAGTCGCACTTCTTGCGCCCTGCCGCATTCACCGCCTGACACGCGGGGCAACGCACCCCTTCCGTTACTCTCATGCCTTATCTGACTCGCAAAACACTTTATCGGTTGCAGGAGAGGCAGTGGTTGGTGCCCCGACTGTGGTCCACGCTGCCGACCGCGCCATTGATTTTTCCTAAGTATTCCTGCTCCGCAAGGTGCTTTGTTCGCCGCGCTCGGAGTCGGCTCGCATGGACCGACAACCGTTTTATGAGCAAGGCTTTCTCATTGAGCGGAAAGGTGGGACGGCGGGCGACGTATGGAGTCAGATTGCGTCCGTCGCCCCGAACGCCGGTTACTACGCCGACACCGGGTTGCAGTATTCGACGCTCTACACGTACCGCGTCCGGGCGTACAAAGGGGTAGTCTTCTCGCCCTACTCCAGCGAGGCGTCGGCGCGAACCTATGGCGCGGACCATAGGTCTACGTCTGCCGCGCGACCACGCCGGGGCAGTTTATCGTCCCTCCCGCCAAAGCGGAGGAGATGTACTCCCTCGAAACGTTCGGGCGCACTGGGACGGATCGGGTGCGGGAGGATTACAAATCCCCGTACAGGGTACTACAGTGTATGAAACCCAGCCTGCGCCATGTTTTACTCCAGTTCGACGCCGAACTTAGCCGCACCGAAGACGGCAAAGAGGAGCGCGGTGATTTATCCGTCGCCGTCGAGATCGCCGATACGCTCTGGGTCGCTTCCGACGAAACCGTCCGCATCACCCGCCTTTCCCGGCAGGGAAAGGACGCGTTCGGCAGTCACGTCGTCTTCGATATTGCCGATTATCTGTCGCTTCCGGGCAAGAAAGACGCCGAAGCGGACCTCGAAGGACTGGACTACGCCGACGGCTATCTCTGGATGACCGGCTCGCACAGTTTCAAGCGCGGCAAACCCGACGCGGACGATTCGGTGGCGAAAAACCTCGCCTCCCTCGCGCACGTCACGACCGACAGCAATCGGTTCCTTCTCGCACGCGTTCCGGTGGTTGAAGAGGATGGCACCTATACGCTCACGGCAAAAACGAAAGACGGTGGTGAAAAACGAACGGCGGCTCTGTTGCGCGGCGACAGCAAGGGCAACGATCTGACAGACGCGTTGGCGGAGGACGAACACCTCGCGCCGTTCCTGACGATCCCGAGCAAGGACAACGGCTTCGACATCGAAGGGCTGGCGGTGTCGGGCAACCGTGTTTTTCTGGGGCTACGCGGACCGGTACTGCGCGGCTGGGCGGTGGTGCTGGAACTCGAAACCAAAGACGGCGACGCGGGCGAGTTGCGACTTAAAAAGATCGGCGCGAAAGACCGCCGATACCGGAAGCATTTCCTCGACCTGCGCGGCTTGGGCATCCGCGAAATGTGCCTGGACGGCGACGACTTGCTTCTACTGGCAGGTCCGACCATGGCATTGGATGGTCCCGCCGCCGTATACCGCTGGCAGGGCGGCGCGAACCCGCCGGGCGACGAAGACACGGTGATCTTCGAGGATAAAATCTCGAAAGTGCTCGATATTCCGCACGGGATCGGTGAAGATCACGCCGAAGGGATGACCTTTCGGCGTTCGGAGGGCGGAAAGCAATCTTTTCTGGTGGTGTATGATTCGCCCGCCGCCGCCCGGATCGCAAAAAAAGCCTGCTTCATCGCCGACGCCTTCGATCTTTGACCTGTCCGCGAAATCGGGTGATATATTGCGGTAAAATAACATCTGATTCGGACAGCGGGAGTGATTCCGAATCCCAGATGATGTTTATGAGTATTCAGCAAGCATACACCGATTGGTCGGCAACGTACGATGACGACCGAAACCTGACCCGTGACCTGGACCGGATAGTCACCCGAAAAACGCTCGCCGATCATCGGTACCGATCCATCCTGGAACTCGGGTGTGGGACCGGTAAGAACACCGCTTTCCTCGCGCAAGTCGGACAGGTCGTTCACGCGCTCGACTTTTCCGAGGGCATGATCGCCCGCGCGAAAGAAAAAGTGGCATCGGGCAACGTCACATTCGCCGTCGCGGACCTGACGCAGCGGTGGCACCGCGAGGACGATACTGCCGACTTGGTCGTCTGTAATCTGGTGCTGGAGCATGTTCCGAACCTGCCTTTCATTTTCGCCGAAGTCGCCCGTGTTCTGACCCCCGGGGGACAGTTTTTCCTGTGCGAACTCCACCCGTTCCGCCAATACGGAGGAACGAAAGCGAATTTCCAGCGCGGCGGAGAAGTCACCGAAATACCGGCGTTCATACACCACCTGTCGGATTTCACGGATGCCGCCGCAGAGCACGGGCTTATGCTCAAAATACTCAAAGAGTGGTGGCACGAAGAAGATCAAAACAAGCCGCCCCGACTCGTTTCCTTTCAGTTCGAGAAACCAAAAGGGCGGGAATAATCACATACAGAAATGATTCCAAATGACCAGCGAAAAACCAACCGATAACACGATCTCCGACGCCACGCGCACACGCCTCGATACCATCGGGCGTACCCTGTTACGCCTGCATAAAACGCTTCTTGACGCGGAACGCGCCGAATACGAAGGGCTTTATGGGCGGGTCAACGCGGGGCAGATGCTCCAGTTGCTTCTTACCGACCCATGGTTCGCCTGGCTACGCGTCCTGTCGGAGTTTGTCGTGCAGGTGGACGAGATGGCGGAATCCAAAGAACCCGTAGGCGAGCAGGAAGCGAACACCCTGCTACAGCAGATCCGAACCCGACTAAAACCGTCCGAAGATGCCGAAGGCTTCAGCGGTAAATACTACCACGCGCTCCAGCAAAACCCCGAAGCCGTTCTACTCCACGCCGAAGTTGCCCGGCTCCTTGCCACAAACGCATAGTTCGTTCTTATTGTCCTACTTTGCCATTGTCCTAAGCGGGCGGTGGCAACGTAGGACAATAAGAACAAGCAAAACCTAGCGCGGCGATGACCGCCCGTTGGTGTGGACCATTTCGACGGGGGCTTCTGAGGCGAGGAGCTGTGTCAGAACTTCGTTCCGCTCCGGTACCAGCGTGATCTTTGCGTTGCCGTGCAGGAGTCGTTGATTTTCCAGGATCTCGAACAGCGCGTTCGCGACTTCCCGGTCCTCGGAAATCTTCTGCAACGCCGCGCCGACGATCAACGGGCGCATCGCCTGCGCCTCCGCGAACGCCACTGCCGCCTGCCGGTCCGCCGTGCTTGTAATAATGCTGACCTGGTTCGCCCCGTCCTGCGTGATCGCCGACGTCACCTGTCGCAAGCGGTTGACCACCTTCGCCTCGATCTGTCGGATCATCCCCGCGTCGCGGAAATGCACCTTTCGGATATAGACCGACCCCAGCTTGTAACCCCACTCATGTGACTTCGGCGAAACCTCCTGGCGCACCATCACGCTCATTTTGTGGCGCGTTTCCAGCATCTCCGCGAGTGGCATGTTGCTCAAACAGCGCACCGTGGTGTTGGAAACGTTCGCGGCGAGCGAGCCTTGTGGGTCGGCGTTCTTGAACAGATAGGCGACCGGGTCACTGATAAACATCTCGTACCAGATCCCGATACCCATCGGCGCGCCCTCTTCCGAGTTCACCGCCTGCGAACGCAGATACTTCTGATCGAGCCGCATATCCAGCACATGACAGCGACCGAGCCAGTTGACGATCAACGCGGGGGCACCCATCTTCGCCCAGAGAAAATACAGCCCCGGCTCGTCCAGTATGGCGACGACTTTTCCGAACAGCACATAAACATGGCACCGACCCTCCTCGACAATCGTGTAAATCCCCAGTGCACGCGTAATGGCGGCGAGGATGGGCAGGACGAGGAACATGCCAAAGAACGTAACACCCGTTGCGATAAGAAAAAGCATCTATTTTCCTCCCCGGACTTCGAGAATGGCTTGTTGTGCTCGCCCATAAAGGTTCAGTCGCGTGTTGCGCAGATAGGCGGGGAGGGCGTCCGCGCCGCTCTTCTTGAGCTCGCCAAGTTGCGCGGCGAGCGCGTTGAGCGTTTCGATCTCGGCTTGCGCGTTGAGCGTTTCGATCTCCACGGCGCGTTTCGACTGCACGATCTTCTGGTCCGCCGCCGCCTGCGCGAGGCTGATGTCGGACGACACATGGTTGTGCGCGGTGTTGATCGCGGCGAGGGCGGATTCTACCTCGGCGGGTGGATCAATCCCGGTGATCAGCGAAGCGTCCAGAGTGATTCCGTAGCGGGCGACCGACGACAGGCACTCGCGCTCCATGTGCTCGTTCAGGTCGCGCAGGTTTTTGCGCAGGTCGTTGATCGAAACCCCGGTCACGATACTGGCGTCGGTCGGCTGCGAGCCCAAAGCCATCGTGTCGCCCGCGACGGCGGGTGCCTCGAAGTTCGCGATACGTTCGCGTAACACCGAGATAAAGTAGCCCATCACGTGCAGGAACGGCTGCTTGACGCCGAACAGGTATGCATACAGGTTCCGCTCCGAAATGCGGTAGCGGATCTGCCCGTTTAGCCCGGTGTTGAGTTGGTCTTTCGTGACCGCCTCCAACATCTGCCCGTTGCTGTTCGCGGTCGGGGTTTCGGAGTCGAATGCCATATTGGTCGTCTGCGTCGCTATCGAGACTTTGTAGATTCGCTCCCAGGGCCATTTGAAATAGGGTCCGCCGGGTGGGATGACGCGGACTTGCGGGTACTTGTACCGCTCCTTTTCCTCGGGGCGCAGATACTCCGCGACCGGGTCATCCAGAGTGGTGACGTTCGGAATACGCTCCGCCCGCCCGAAGATCGTCTTTACCGCCCGTTCGTTCTGGTTGACGGTATACAGTCCGGCAACCAGATAGCGGACTAAGAACCAGAGGATAAGACCGAAGGTCATCCCGAGAATTAGATCCATTAAATAAAACCCGTCCTTTGCGGAGTAATGAGGCGTCGTAAGCCCCTGTGCTTCGAGTAAAATATTCTCACACGAAATCGTCCACCCTTCCACCATGTAGTGCGCAATTGCACATGTCGTGGTCGTCGGCTCTGCGTTTTCATTGTGTGTGAGCGCCCTCCGCTACACAGACCCGTGAGAAAAAAAATAGTTACCGGCGGGACTGCGCCTCCAGTGGCGGGGCGGGCAACGTAAGGCGGGGGATGGGGGAGTGAAGCGGGTCCACGGGAAAGGAACACCGGATCGCGATGGCGAGAATCCTGCGCCCGGGACCGTAGCGTGGCTACGGTTCCGGCGGATTGAACGGCGAATATTCTACCGGTATCTTGTTCAATGGCGCGAACGCTGCGGCGATTTCAGCGACACATCCCACGGTAAACACCACGCGGCGTTCCGCTGGCGAATCCCAGATGACGGTCGCTGCTCCGGACAGGAGCAGAGCGTTCCCGGTTGCGAAGTCGGGGAAGAACAGTGCGGCGCGAGGATCGGTTTCCAGGTTGCCGAGCGTGTTGAACATCGCGTTGCCGCTGTAGTCGTGCCAGGCGAGCGTTCGCTCGTCGCGTACTCGCACGAAGCCGGGGTTGCCGCCCCGGTGGGAAGCGTCCGCGCTGGTGTCGCCGTTGCGCGTGGCGATAAAGAACGTGTCGGCGGCGCGAATGCGTGCCGTTTGCGACGCGGTCAGGACAGTGCTCTGTGACGCAGGCTGGGGAGCGAGCGCGAAGATACCGTCCGCGTCGCCGTTCCCGTCGCGCTTTTGCAGGTACTTCGGGCAGTTGGCGTAGCACTCGGCAACCGCGAGGAAGCCATCTTTCGCGACACCGTTGACCCGCATCCGTCGCCGCGTGGCGAAGTCCATGATCACCAGACCGACCGCTCCCGTGAGGTTTTGCGGGACACGCACCGTGCGCTCGTCCACTGTATCCAGCGGTCCGCGCACCGGCACCGCCCAGACATTGCCTGCGTTGTCCATGATGCTGGCGACCACAAATGGTTGCGTTTGCAAAAAATCGGCAGCGGCGGGGACAACGAAGTTACGAATCCCATTCACAACCCGCACCGACATATCCCGCACCCCGGCATGTTCCTGCACCGCGATTTCACCCGCGTGGTAAATTCCCATGATTGCTTTCTTTCTACCGCAACCGTCTTTCCGCTTCCTGTATCGGTATATCGTTGATACTCGCCTCGCGCCGTGCCATCAAACCGTTCGGGGCGAACTCCCATTGCTCGTTACCGTGAGAGCGGAACCACTGCCCGGTCTCGTCGTGCCATTCGTAAAAGAAGGCGACGGAGATCCGGTTGTCGGTGAAACTCCACAACTCTTTTTTCAGGCGATAACCGGTCTCTTTCGCCCATTTGCGCCGTAGGAACTCACGGATCGCGTCTCGCCCGGTGAAAAATTCGTCCCGGTTGCGCCACACGGAATCTTCGGTATACGCGAGGGCGACGCGAACCGGGTCGCGGCTATTCCAGGCGTCTTCCGCAGTTTGCACTTTGGCGCGAGCCGTCTCCGCCGTAAACGGCGGCAAGGGCGGGCGAGTTTCGTCGTTGTTCATGTTGTTTGTTCCTGCTGGACGGGTGAAACCCCCGATCAGGATTCAGAAAAAGCCGCATGTGGGCGCACCAGATACAGGCGCGGACAGACTTTTGCCCCCGTTGGGCGCGAACACTTCAAGGCGCGTATTGTCCGGTCCCGCGAAATAGATCGCGGAGGAGTCGCCCCCCTCCCGGTGTGCGACTATGTCACCCTCGTGAAAAAATGTCACGTTTCGTGATTTCAGATGTTCTCGCACCTCCTCTAATCGAGCGATGTCATCTACGGCGAACGCGAGATGGTGTAATCCGGGCTGGTGCACAGAAAACTCCGCGCCTTTTGTACTCTGTTCCCAGAGCGTGAGCGTCATTTTTCCGTTGTGTCCGAGAAAAGCGAAACGGGAACCGTGATGTTGTCCCTCGCCCGCTATCTCGAAGCCGAGCGCGTCCACGAAGAACTGTTTCGCGCTGTCTATGTCGGTGACATTCAAGCCGACATGTCCCAAACCGATGGATTGCGTGAATTGCATGATATTTTTGCCCTTTTTGCTTTTGTAGAAGTATTAGTGGATGTTTTTTGTGAGGAAACGCCGAATGTGCTGTGCGATCACGCCGCTATCCTCTTCCAGCGCGAAGTGACCGGTGTCCAGCAGGTGCAGTTCGGCGTTTGGCAGATCCCGCAGAAACGCCTTCGCGCCTTCAGGTCCAAATATCGGGTCGTTCTTTCCCCAAACAATGAGCGTGGGCGGCTGATGCTTGCGGAAGTATTCGTGCCACGCCGGATATAGCGGTGGGTTCGTGCGGTAGTCATAAAACAAGGCAAGCTGGATCGCTTCATTGCCCGGTCGGTCGAGTCCGACTTGTGGCACCAGCCAAGCATCCGGGTTGAGATTAGACTTATCCCGTGCGCCGGTTTCGTATTGGAAGCGAGTGCCTTCCTGTTTTAATATGCCGACCAACGGTTTGGCGTTTTCCGGTGACGGTGTTTTCCAGTAAGCGTCCTGAAGCGGTTTCCAGAACGGCGTCAACCCTTCGTCGTAAGCGTTGCCGTTTTGCGTGACAATCGCCTGTACCTTCTCCGGGTGCCGGACAGCGAGGCGATACCCGACCGGTGCGCCGTAGTCCTGCACGTAAAGGCTGTATTTGTTCATTTTCAATGCCACTGTAAACTGCTCGACGATATCGGTCAGATGCTCGAACGTGTATTTGAAATTGTCCACCGGAGGCGCATCGCTATTGCCAAATCCGGGATAGTCCGGGGCAACCAGATGGTAATCGTCCGCCAGCAGGGGAATGAGGTCGCGGAACATATGCGACGAGGTCGGAAACCCATGCAGGAGTAACAGGGTCGGCTTTTGGGGATCGCCCGCCTCACGATAAAAAATGGTCAAGCCTTCGATTTTCACGGTGCGGTAGCGGATTCGTGCCGCGTCGGAGGCTGCCGGGGGCGTCCGTGCTACAGGCGATTGAGCAAATGCGGTGGCGGTTCCGGCGAAAAACGAACTCAAAGCGGCAACGGTAACAAGCGTAACGACTCGTTTCATAACATTCTCCCTTGTTCGATATAACCTTCTAATTTAATTTAGACAGTTAAGTATCACTGGGATTGTATCGGCTGTTTTATAACCTGTCAAATTATTTTTAATGGTTAGTGATATACTTCTTTGTGAGTGAGACATTTTTATATATCGCGGGTCATCCCGCGCTGGATTTTCTAAACACCGAGAAGGCGAACGAAGCCGGGGATCGGGTGGAACTTCTCTCCGCGCCAGAGAGCGTAATGGCGTGGATGCAGGAAGCGAACATGGTCGAACCGCCAATCCATGATTCACTACTCTCCGATGCCCGCGCCTTGCGTGATGCCCTCCGTGCGCTTGTGATCGCATGGACGAACGACGCACTCGCCCCCGCCGAACCACTCGCGTTGCTCAACCGGGTACTCGCGACCGGCGCGGCGCAACCGCAACTGACTTCCGAATTTACACACCGCGATGCGCTACTCCGCGCGACTACGGACCCGCTTCTACCCATCGCCGAGTCCGCCCTGGAATTATTGACGCGGCACGATAAAGCACTGGTCCGTAAATGTGCGGGTACCGGGTGCGTGCTGTGGTTCTTAGACACGACGAAAAACAAGCGACGGCGTTGGTGCCGCATGGAAGCGTGCGGCAACCGGGCGAAAGTCTCCGCCCACTATCACCGACAACGGGAAGATGTTTAACTCGCAAGCCCAGGTTTCCACCACAAAGGGCACAAGGTTAAAGAAGTTCGCGAAGGTTTTTCAGGGTGAGGCTTGACGGTATAATCTCGTGTTTCGGATAACGCGCGAGGCGAAAAACTTAAAAACCTTCCCGAACTTCTTTAACTTTGTGCCCTTTGTGGTGGAAACCTGCCCGTAACTCGGACCGGGTATCCAGCGTCTAACGTGCTATGAAACGCCGTTCCTGGGTTGCCATCGCTGCGTTATTCGCCGTCGTTCTTGTCGCGGGGTACGCGTATCGCCGCACGATTTACCGCGCCGTTCTTAGGGGAGAGTTTTCCACGCCTGCCGAAGCCGCATTGGAAGCCGGAGCCACCGCACTTCCGGCGTCGCGTTCCGTCGCCGATGTTTTGCGCTTGTGTGAACCCCGAACGAAGGCGAAGTTCGTACCGCTTTGCAAAACGAACGGTGTTTCGTATCCGCCGAACCGCGTCCGTCTGCTCGCGTTCAAGGAAGAAAAATCGCTCGAAGTCTGGGGGGCGAATCGCACCGGCGCGTTTCACCGCCTCGCGACGTACCCGATACGCGCCGCGTCCGGCACCACGGGACCGAAACGGCGCGAAGGTGACCGCCAGGTGCCCGAAGGTTTCTACCGCCTGACGACACTCAACCCGATGAGCCGATTTCACGTCTCGATCCGCGTAGACTACCCCAACGCGGCAGACCGGGCGGCGAATCCCGATGTTCCCGTGCGCGAATTAGGCGGCGACATTTATGTCCACGGAAATGCCGTTTCTATCGGGTGTCTGGCGATGGGCGACGCGGCAATCGAGGAGATCTTCTGCATCGTCGCCCGAGCGAAGACCCGCGACATCTGGATATCCCCGGTTGACCCACGCCGCGCCAATATGCCCGAAACGGAAGACGCCAATCTCGACGCACGGTACACGCGGCTTCAAAAGGCGGTGCGCTCGATGGGTACTCCTTAGAAAGGTGCGTACGATGCCTGCGGCTTATTTTATAGATGCAGGTTGCTCATTTTTTCACGCTGTTCGGGGGTCAAGATACGTGAAAACTCTTTGCAAAATTTAGGATTTTCACGATTTCCCTTATACTTCTGCAACAAATCCTTTGCTTGTGCCCTCTGCGCGGGAGTCAGATTCAGAGCCGCGTGGGAACGGCGCGGGTTAGTGTCGGTCACCGGTGTGACCTGGAAAGGCGATACCACGGTCGGGCTTTGCACTTTTCCCGTAATGACTGTTTCCAGAAACGCATAAACCTGATCCGTCGGAAGATCACCTTTGTTACCCAACTCCTTGTTGAGTGTCTCATGCGTCTTGTTAATCGCAGGTTTGACATCGGCTTTCACGCCCGATTTCGCCAGCGTTCCCGCCAGTTCCTCGGACTGTTTCTTCGTATCGAAACGGGAAGCGACGTAAATAATCAGGAACGGAGGGATGTTTTTACCCGGCGCGACGTTGAAAAGGGGCGACGCTGATTTCAACACGGCAGGATCGTTACCGAATACTTCCGCGAATGTCTCATCTTTACTTGCTTTCTTCACGCCGCTCGCGGTCATGTCATACGAACCGCCGTCGAGAAGGATCGTGCCACGTAACGCGGCGAGACGGAGCCCTTCTTTTTTGAGGTATTGTTCGTCGGTCGAGACGAGAGCGGCAAGATGCGCCCCGGCGGAATGCCCCATGACGAACAGATTCGTGGGATCGCCGCCATACTTCGCGATGTTTTCCTGTATCCAGGCGATTGATTTGGCGCAATCCTGAACGAGAACGGGATGCTTGACATCGGGTGACAGTCGATAATTGATGCTGACGAAGACGTAACCCTTTTTCGGAAACGCTTCGGATTTACCCCGAGCCGAGCCGCGTTTATCGCCGATCTGCCAGCCGCCGCCGTGAATAAAGATCACTACAGGACACTTGCTTTTGCCCTTCGGGGAATAGATATCAAGACTGTTCAGTTTCGGGTCGCCCGTTTTGTCGTAGCAAATGTCGCGGACGATTACCGTGTCCGAGGACTGAGCGAGGGCAGGGTGAATTACCGTGCAAACGGCGACCGAAGACACGATCAGGGCATTGATAAGGGGAGGGAAACGTTGGTAGGGACTCATTCTGTACTCCATAGGATCAAGACATCTTGTTTCGCCTGTAGACGGTAAAATCGCCAATCGGTTCAAAATACACATCGCTTGCCAAGCCGAGTCTATGAAGTACGGAGTCCGAGGACGAATTGTGGCGGTTGCGCACGGTTGGTGCGCCGTGTATGGTACGCTACCCTGGAGAAACCACCGCCATGAAGATGATTCTACGCCCGCTTTTTGCCCTGTCCGCTGTCGCCGCTTTTTCGGGGCTTGCTTATTCGCAACGCGTGATCACCGTCCCGCCCGCGCCCCCCAAACCGGTCGTCTACCCGCCATCCGAGGATACCACGCCGATACCGGATAACTTCCCCCGGTATCACGTCGTCCCCATCGGAAAAGGGACCGAACCCGGCGGGCTGAGCGACAGCGGCTATGTCACCGGCACGCTGGACAACGGCAAGGGGGGCAAACACGCCTTCCTGTGGAAAGATGGGACGCTGACCGACCTCGGCACCCTGTACGGGGACGAAAGCCACGGCAGGGCGGTAAACGATGCGGGCGAGGTGGTCGGTGTTTCCACCGCCATCCACAAAACTCTGGAGGACGGCACGCCGCAGCAGGGGCGTCATGGTTTTTTGTACCGAAACGGGAAAATGACCGATATTTCCGGCACCGACCCGGACACCGGCGACCCGTACGATTGGCAACCGTTCGACATCAATAACCGCGCCCTGATAGTGGGACAAATGACAAAGAATGGGGTTGGGTCGCCCGCCGTTTCCTGGCAACGCGGGAAATTGACCCCGATAGGAACGCTCGGCGGGTTTATGGCGACCGCGTTCGCGTGTAGCGACCGGGGCGGCATCGTCGGTGCCAGTTACGTCGCCGGGAACAATCAGCCGCGCACCGGGGAAGAGTCCGCTTTTCTGTTTCGCACCGGGCGTATGACGGAACTCGGGACGCTCGGCGGCACGAGTAGCACCGCGCTCGATGTCAACAACTCCGGCGAGATAGTCGGTTTTTCCGGGATGCTTCCGCAGATCGGGGAGCCGAACCACGCCTTTCTGGTCAAGCGCGGCAAGATGACCGATCTCGGCACGTTCGGGGGCAAGAACAGTAGTGCCAACGGGATCAACGACGCCGGACAGATCGTCGGTTGCGCGCAAACGAAAAGCGGGACGGTGTATTTCCTGCAACAGGGCGGCGTCAAGGTGGATTTACAGCGGCTGGTGTCTCGCGCGTCGGGGTGGAACCTCGACCCGTCCACCGGTCTCAGTTTCGGTACACTCGGCGTCATCTCTATCAACAATCGCGGACAGATTCTGTGTCAGGCGCGCAAAGCCGAGGAAGGCGGCGGGGCGGTCTTGTTGCACCCGGTCGCGCCCGCGAACGGGACCGCCCCGCCGTAAACGCGGTTCGCGGGAACCCGCGCTACAACCGCCGGACCCAGATGTTGCGGAAGCGGGTCGGGTTGCCGTGGTCCTGCAAGCGGAACGGCCCCGACACTTTCGCGTCGCCATACTTCGCGAGTGCCATGTGCGCGGTGCCGCCGGAGATAGGCATGTGGTTTTGCACCAGTACGCCGTTGTGGATCACGGTCACATAGGCGAGTTCTTTCAGGGTTCCGCCCTCGAAACGGGGGGCGGTGAAAAAGATGTCATAGATTTGCCATTCGCCGGGTTTGCGGGAGGCGTTCGCGAGGGGCGGATGCTGACCATAGACCGCGCCCGCCTGTCCGTCGGGGTACGTCGGGTTGGCGAAACTGTCCAGAACTTGAATCTCGTACCGTCCGTGAAGAAAGATGCCGCTGTTCCCGCGCCCCTGACTACCACTTTCCACTTTCGCCGGAGTCGCCCATTCGACATGCAACTGGCAATCGCCGAACTCCTGTTTCGTGGCAATGTCGCCGGTACGGTTGGCGACCATCGCGCCGTCCTCTAATTTCCACGCCCCCGGTTTGTCACCATTCATGCGCCAATTGTCGAGCGATTTGCCGTCGAATAAAACGACGGCGTCGGACGGGGCGGGAATCGGTTTGTTGTCCCAAGGTGCGGGTGCGACTACCGGCGGCTGCGGACGCAACCCGTCATGGACATGCCATTTCGTGCCGGGGAGGACGGGAGTGTCCTGATGCCCGAGGGTGTCGTTTTGTGCCCACGCGAACGAAACAAGGGCGGAAGCGGCAACAAGAACAAACAACGCGGTGCGGCGCAACCTTGCGACAATCATACGAAAAACGGTTCCTTTTGTGTGAAAACAACGAAGCAGAAAAGACGGAAGGGACAGGACTCGAACCCGCACACCCTTTCACAGGTGAGACCGCTTTCAAGGCGGTGGCGATACCATTCCGCTCACCCTTCCGCGTCGGACACGAACAGGGTTCATTGTACCGTCCGTGTCGCCGGTGTGTCAAACCGGTTGTTGGGTTATTGGGTGATTCATCCGAGACGGTCAGGCAATCCATCACAAAGACCCGACAACCCAATCACCCGATCACTTAACGCGCATTTGCGTTTCGAAGGCGATCAGCCGCCGTTTCCAGTCCTGACCCCAGCGATACCCGGAAACTTCGCCGTCGGAGCGGACGACGCGATGGCAGGGAATCGCAATCGCCAAATGGTTTGCGGCGCAGGCGTTGGCGACCGCACGGTAGGCGTTGGGTCGCCCGACGCGCTTCGCCAGTTCGGTGTACGAAATGACATCGCCGGGACGTAGGGTTTGCAGTTCACTCCACACTTCGCGCTGAAAAGTCGTGCCGAAGAAGATGTCCACGCGGGGCGCGAAACTCGCGGCGCGGGCGGATAGAAACGCGATCAGTTGGTCCGCATATCCCTGCACGGCGGAAACGTCCTCGATGAATATCGCTTGCGGGAAATCCCGCCGCACTTCGGCGAGTGCCGCAGCGCCCCCTTCCGCTTCCATAAACTGGCACATACGCAAAGAGCAGACACCGCGCTCTGTAGCGGCGACCAGAGCCGCGCCGAGCGGCGTGTCGAAAAAGGCATAGCGAACCGTGACCCCGTCACCGCGCCGACGCACTTCGCCCGGCGTCATGCCGTGCCGGGAAAGGACGGCATCATGCAACCGCCCGGTACTGACGAAGCCGGATTCGACCGCCGCCGAAAGAACATCTTTTCCGCTGGACAGTAGTGCGAATGCCCGGTCTTGCTGGCAGTCCCGGAAATAGCGGAGTGGGGACGTGAGAAACCGATCCCGAAAAAGCCGCTCGGTTTGTCGTCGCGACCACGGCGATTGTTTTAGCATTCGTTCGAGCGACAGAGTCGGCTCGCCGTCCTGTGCCTGTTGCCGAATCTCACCCGCCAGCGCGTCCAGAAAGCCTTTGTCACATCGCTCACCTGTCTCTGCCGTTCCTCGATCCACGATTCCCATGCCGAATATATCCTTTCCGTTTCTAGTGTCACGGTCGCGGGATGCCTTCCTATCGCAGAAAGCACCGGTGCCCCCCAAATCCTTACGCTCGCGGCGACGAGTCGTTCCACATCGCCGCGCCAGAGAAACAGGTCTCGTCCTGTGTGTGTGATATATGCCGTGCCGGAAATCGCCCGCACCCGCAATGTTTTCCCTGCCGGAAGCGCGATCACCTCACCCGGTAAGGCGGTGATCGTGATGACCGCCTTACCCTCCGTGCTCATTGTCTGGTTCATCCAATTATCCTCGCAGACTGCTTCGCTGTCTCTTGTCAGAATATCGGACAACATCGGCATCCGACACCCGCTCCGCGACACCGGCATAAAAAAAGCGGACGCTGTTCGCGTCCGCTTTTTTACCGTTTTTACCGACGTTAACGTCGGTTCAAATTCGCCAGCAAGCGGAGCAGTTCGAGGTATAGCCAGACCAGCGTTACCATTAGCCCGTAGCTCGCGTACCATTCCATGAATTTCGGAGCGCGTCGGGCGACGCCTTTCTCGACGAGGTCGAAATCCAGGAGCAGGTTGAACGCCGCGACGCCGACAATGACCAGGCTGAGACCGATATTGAGAGGGTTATTGCTCCACAGAAAGCCCGAGATAGCCGGGTTCCCGAAAGCCCTCATGATGAAACTGAGAAGATAGGTGAGCGCGATGGCACCGGTCGCCGCAACCACTCCCATTTTGAGTTGCTCGGTGACTTTGATCAAGCCAGTCCGGTACACCGTGAGCATGATTCCGAACACGCCCATCGTCAGCGCGACGGCTTGTACCACGATACCGTGATACATCTCCTGGAATATTGCCGAGATAGCACCCAGGAAAAGCCCTTCCAGTACGGCGTAGATCGGCGCGGTAATCGGCGCACTTTTCGGACGGAAGCACGTCACCAGCCCGACAATAAACGCTCCAAAGAAACCGCCGAGTGCGAGTGGTAAAGCAAGCGCAGCACCGCCGGTGAACAGTGCCGTCCACGTGAACGCCGCACCGGCAAGCAGCAGGGCAAACAGAATCAGCGTTTTATTGATCGTGCCCTCGACGGTCATGACCTGCATCTGCTGAGGAACCGCCTGCGCCTGCGCGTAACCGCCCCCGGCTTCCGGTGCCATGTAGCCGTCTTGCGCGAATTTTTCGTAAGTATTTTCGTTGAATGCGGGGTTTGCCATAATTGATTTCCTGTACAATATTATACCAGAAAACGGCTATATTCAGTTCCGGTATCGAACCGAACCGAATGCTTTTCGATGGAATCGTGGGACGGAAGTCCACGGTCTTAAAGTTACCATGCCCCGCCCCAAAATCCTCTTTTTAGCGCACTTACTGCCGTGGCCACTTACCAGCGGCGGGCAGATCAAATCTTACTACACGCTACGCGTCCTGTCCGAATGCTACGATGTTACTCTGCTGGCTCTTATTCGTAGCGAGCAAGAGCGGGAACATATTCCGCGCCTCGAACCGTTCTGCGCGGGCGGCGTAAGATGTTTCGATTTGCACCGCTCTCGCGGGACCGATCCCATGAACGCGTCGCGGGCACTTCTTTCCGGAAGTTCGTTCGTCGCTGGGCGTGACTTCGTTAGGGAACTCGCGTTTGAATTGCGCCGCTTTGGTGGCGTGTGCCGCGACAAGCCTTACTTGCCAGATGTGATCCATGTAGACCATCTGCAAATGGCATGGTACATCGGCAACGGTTTTTCGAAAAGTAAAATTATTCTGGATCAGCATAATGTCGAGCACCGTATCATTCAGCGGATCGCGGGAACGCCAGACACGAACCCGCTTCTACGCTGGTACGCCGGAATCGAATGGCGAAAACTACGCGACTTCGAGATCGCCGCGATGCGCCGTGCCGATAGGATACTCGCCGTGTCCGATGCCGACCGGGAAACGTTCCTGTCCCTCGCCCCGGAACTTTCGGGGAAAGTCGAGACTGTTCCTATCGGGGTGGATACCGATTACTTCGCCGCCGCCGTGCGCGACCCGAACGCCGACACGATTCTTTCCATCGGTACGATGTCCTGGCTTCCGAACGTAGACGCGATCCGCTGGTTCGTTTCCGCGATTCTGCCGCGGGTGCGCGAAAAAAAGCCCGGTGTTCGTGTTTCCATCGTCGGCGCGAATCCTGCGCCAGAAATCGTCGCGCTCGGAAAGCGGGACGCTAACGTCGCGGTTACCGGAACCGTTCCCGATGTTCGTCCGTATGCCAAGGAGTGCGGCGTATTTATCGTCCCCCTGCGCTCCGGTTCGGGGGTACGGGTCAAGATTCTCAACGCCTTTGCGATGGGGCTACCCGTGGTTTCGACCACGGTCGGGGCGGAGGGGATCGCGGTGACACACGGCGAGAATATCCTGATCGCCGATACGCCCGAGGCTTTCGCGGAAGCGATAGACCGGATTCTAAACGACCGGGAATTCGCCCACCGCCTCGGCGCGAATAGTCGCGCACTGGTGGAGGAGAAGTACACGTGGAACGCCGTCGGGGAACGCCTTCTTGCCGTATACGATCGGGTATTGGGAACAGAAACGACACCATGAAAATACTCTATGTCCTTCCCTATGTTCCTTCCCCGATCCGCGTTCGCCCTTATCAGATTATCCGCGCCCTCACGCAAGCCGGGCACGGCGTCACCGTCGCCGCGCTCGCCGACGATTCGTTCGCCAGCGCGGACGCGCTCGCCGAACTGCGCACCCGTTGCGACGCCGTGCATGTCGTACCCCATTCCCGCACGCAGGGCGCGTGGCAGGCACTGCTCGCCCTTCCTACGCCGATGCCGCTATGGGCAGCCTATTGTCACTCGGAGGCGCTGGAAACCCGATTATGCGAACTGGTTGCCACCGGGGCGTTTGATGTTGCCCACATCGAGCATCTCCGCGCTGCCCATTTCGTGCCGTCGCTCGCGCCACTCCCGATAGTGTTCGACGCCGTGGACTGCATCACCGCGTTGCGCAAGCAGATGATGGACAGCGGCAACGGCTCGTTTTCCTCGCGACTGCTTTCGTGGGAGGAATGGCGTAAACTGCGCACCTACGAACCGCGCATCTGCCGCCTCTTCGGGCAGGTCGTCGTCACCGCCGAACAGGACAAGGTGGAACTGCAACGATTAGACCCCGGCTCGCCCCCAATAACCGTGATTGCGAACGGCGTGGATGCCGATTACTTCCATCCGGACCCCCACATCGCGCCGGAACCGGACACCCTCGTTTTCTCCGGTAAAATGAGTTACGAGGCGAATCAGGACGCGGCATCGTTTCTGCTGAAGGAGATATTGCCCCGCCTGCGGCAGTCGCGTCCACGCGCGAAAGCGATCATCGTCGGTAGTTCGCCCTCACGCGCCCTGAAGTCGTTGGCGGTACGCACCGGCGGAGTCACCCTGACCGGATTCGTGGACGACATCCGCCCGTACTTGCTCCGGGCGACGGTCGCGGTATGCCCGATACGGATCGGTGTCGGGATTCAAAACAAGGTACTGGAAGCGATGGCGGTCGGTCGTCCCGTCGTCTGCTCCCCGATTGCCGCCCGTGCCCTGCCGGAAACGGCGGGAACCGGTGACGGCGTGTATGTCGCGGAGACCGCCGGGGAGTTCGCCCGCGTTTGCGCGGAAATCCTTGCCAAACCCGACCATGAGCTCGCCGAATCGGGACGTGCCGCCCGCGCCTTCGTCGCGCCGAACTATCGCTGGTCGGTGGCGGCGGACGACCTGGTATGCCTGTACAACGCGGCTATCGCCGCCGCCTGCGAAATCGGCACCGCACCAGCGTCACTGCGGCGGGGACTGGCGACCGGCGCGGTCTAATTCGAGCGCGTACCACGATCTATGAAGCACCACGTCGCGATAACTCCCCCGGCACCGATAACAGCGGCTCCGCCCGGATATTCCCTTCTCAAACGGACCGGGGATATACTCGGGGCGGGTATGGGACTACTTCTTCTGTTTCCTGTTTTTGTCGCGATCTCGGCTCTGGTACTTTTCGACTCACGCGGTCCCGTCCTGCACCGGCGGCGGGTCCTCATGCGTCAGGACTATCAGGAAGGCGAGACGCCGCAGACCTTCGACGCGTTCAAGTTTCGCACCATGATCCCCGACGCGGACGATTGGTTGCAACAAAACCCCGACGCCTGGACGGAATATCAGAAACAGTACAAACTACAGGACGATCCACGGGTAACGAAAATCGGCAAGTGGCTGCGCCGCGCCAGCCTGGACGAACTGCCGCAACTGATCAACGTTCTGCGCGGACAGATGAGCCTGGTCGGGCCGCGCATCATCACCCCCGCCGAACTATCACACTACGGGGCGGACGCGGCGAAACTGATGTCCGTCCCGCCGGGACTGACGGGTTGGTGGCAGGTTTCCGGTCGCTCCGGCGTTTCGTATGCGGAGCGCGTACAACTTGACATGTGGTACATAGACAACCGCACCCTCCGCCTCGACCTCCAGATCATCCTCCGTACTATCAGTGTCGTATTCCAGCGATACGGCGCGTACTGACTACAAAGGTATCCACCAAAAAATGACCCAACATCCCCGTTTTTTTGTTTATGGTATTTTCATTCTTGGCATCGTGCCCGTCATGGTAATACCCGTATCGGCTTTCGGTCAGCGCACCGGGCGGGACCAGAGCATCACCACGGATGTTCAGGCAATCCGTAAATACTATACGCGTATCAATACTGAGGCGAAACGCTACACGAAAAAGGAACGTGATCTGTCTGGCTTTTCCGCCGAAGGGGGGACACTTACCGGTTACTACGGCAAAAATGAATTGCGAAAGATGGTAGCGATCTATTACGGCGAAAGCGGCAGGAAAATAGAAGAGTACTACTTTGCGGACGGTTCGCTGATCTTCGTGCTGTCTACGGATCTTCGCTATGTCAGACCGTTGACTTTCGACGGGAAAGATACCGGCGAAATAGCCTCCACCGAGCAGAATCGCATCTACTTCAACAAGAGCAACCTGATTCAGTGGCTCACCCCGAACGGTAAACCGGTAAAAACAGATGATACAACGGCACGGCTCAAATCGAAAGAGGTTCGGGCAACCGCCGCCGACCTACTCACACGCCTTCGCCATCCCCCGGTCCCGTAGAGGACCGGGTAGGCATCAATCGTCGGTGTCGTTCTCGTCCTCGCTGGGTTCGCTATGGACGAGTACGCGCACGACACGCGGGTTTGCTGCCCGGACCGCGTTCTGCACGTCATGCGCGATCTGGTGCGCTTTCCAGACCGGCATTTCGCGGTCGACCAAAACGTCCAACTCCGTGTAATAATCGAACCCGGATTTGCGGACGCGGCAACGGTGCAATCCCTCAACGCCGGGAACGCTCGCCGCGACTTGCCGGATCTCGGTTTCGATGCGCTGGTCGGGGGCGGAATCCATCAACTCCTGCAATGCCGCTTTCCCGATATGCCCGGCGTTATAAGCGATAACGCCCGCCGCTAAAAGTGCCGCCCAATCGTCCGCCGCCTCGTAGCCGTCGCCGCCGATCAGCGCGATACTGATACCGATAAACGCCGCCGCGGACGTGATCGCGTCCGCCCGGTGGTGAAACGCGTCGTTCTTGACCGCGCCGCTCTGCGCGTCTTCCCCGGCTTTCAGGACCGAACGCGCGAGTATCTCTTTCGTGATCACCACGGAAACCAGCACCAGCAATGTGAACGGCGCGGGAGCCTTGTGCGGCGTCAGGATTTCCCGGACGCTCTCGAACGAGATAAATCCGGCGGCAAGGACGAGTGCCAGACAAACGACGAGCGATGCCAGCGGCTCGGCTTTGCCGTGACCGTGCGGATGGTCGTCGTCGGCGGGTTTGAGCGCGACCTGCAAGCCCCAAAGAACGATCACCGAGGTGAAAACGTCCGCGCTGGATTCGATAGCATCCGCGACGAGTGCGTAGGAGTTGCCCACGATTCCCGCCACGCCCTTCACAAACGCGAGACAGATATTGACAACGATTCCGACACGCACGGCACGCATCCCTTGCTGGGCAGGGTGTTCGTTGGCAGTTAAAGTCGGCGGCATGTCGTCGTAGATTGTACCTTGACTAACCTCACAGGCAAACCAGATAGGATCAGGGAGTCTTAAACCCCTTCGACTACGGACAGAAACTGCGCGGGCATGGCGTTGGCGAGGAATATGCCTTTTGTCGTCCGGTAGAACTGGATCCCGGCACGCCATGAGCCGATGCTGTCCACAGCAAGGACCAGCGGTTCGCCGTGTTGCAGGGCGACTTGATAGGCGGTTTCGAGGTGGTTCCAGAACGGCACGAACCGACCGCGCGGCGCGTGCAGTCCCTCCGACAGGATGGTGGGCAGGTGGTGTGCGCCGGTGCCGTGGAACAAGAGGGAGTAGCCATACGCCGGACGCAACGTTTTCTCGACACGCACCGTGTGCCCGGTCCGGGCGCGGATCATTCCGCCCGTCCCCCACTCGAACCGCGCCTTGTCGTCCGCCGCGACAACGGTTTGTAGGTCGTCGTGGGACACCATCATCCCCTGCGCGGAAAAAGCGTGGAGCAGGTCGCCGACGTCGCACCATCCCGCCGGGTCGAGGCGAATGCCGATGGCTGCCGGATCGTGCCGGAGATGCCGTGCGAGAAACTTGCTGATACGAACCCGCTGTGCCGCTTCCATGACGGTTTATACGGTTTTTAGTCGTCCGCGTCGAGCGACAGGAACGGCGCGGGCACTTCGTCCACGAGGTAGACGCCGTTCTCGCTCCGATAAAAAACGTGACCGGCGCGGCGCATGGCGTCCGTGTCCACCGCGAGAACCACGGGTTTCCCGTGCCGCGCCCCGACTCTGGTCGCGGTCTCTTTGTCGGCGGACAGGTGGACATGATGGCGGTTCATCTTGCGCAGACCGCTCTCCAGTATCGGCTTCACGCTCCCCGCGCCGGTGCCATGGTACAGAACCGGGGGCGGCGTGATTGGCGGCAGTTCCAGTTCCACGGCGATGGAGTGTCCCTGACTCGCCCGAATCTGGGTGCCGTCCTCGGAAAACGCGAACCGCTTCTTGTCGTTCTCCGCGACTACGGCGTCGAGTTCGGCGCGGGTGATCGCCATGCCGTTCCGGGTGCACGCGTCGAGGAGGTCGGAGACCGCGCACCATCCGGCGGAATCGAGCGTCAGCCCGATCTTCTCCGGCGCATGGCGCAGGTGTAGCGCGAGATATTTACTGGCTTTGATTAGCTTTTTGTCATTCATACACCATTGTATCGGCGAACGATGTCTTTTTGCTAAACGGTTATTGGGGTGCGACAGGCGATCCCGAATCACCTAACCACCCAATCACCCAACAACCGTAATACCTGCCATCAGAAGAGCCGCGATGGCGTCCACCAACTTTTCTTCCTGCACTAAAAGGTGATCGGTGTCGTAGGTCGAGATGCTAAATATGTTGATACCCGCCCCGGCGAGCGGCTCCGATAGCGACGCCAGAACCCCGGTCATATTCAAGTCGAGGGGACCCCGTACGGAAAGAACGCGCCAACCCGCGCTGCATTTTACGTCCGGGGGGATGCTCGCCTCCGCCGCGACAATGGAAAGTTCGCTCGCGGTGCGGGTCACGGAGCAGAAGCCGCCGCGCCATGCCCATTCCGGCGGTGTCGTGCCGGGCGGCATCTGGCAGATGGCGACTCGTTCGGGCAAAACAGTTAACTCCACGGTTTGCTTCGGCTCCTTAGCAATGGGAAAATGTCACATAAGAACACCATATCCGATGCAAAGCCTTTTTGCTAACGACCGCGATTATTCCCGATCCGCTTCGCGTACCGCTTCGATGAACCGGCGCAGTTTGTCATGGTCCTTGCGTCCCGGCTCGGCTTCCACGCCGCTCGAAACGTCTACGGCGTGCGGGCGAACGGCGCGAACGGCGTCGAACACGTTTTCCGGCGTCAGTCCCCCGGCGAGGATAAGGGGGAGAGACGGTAGTAATCCTTTTGCCGTCACCGCGAGTCGCCAGTCGAATGTTTTGCCGGTCCCGCCGAGCGCGGATTCGTGATAAGCATCTAACACGACTCCCGCAACACTCTCGTTGTACCCGACCAGTTGCTCCAGACTCGCGCCGTCTTTGATACGGAAGACCCGCAAATAGTGCGCGTGCCTGTCCGGTACTCCTTCGTAGAATTGAACGTAGCCCGATTCATAGCCGACATCCTCATCGGCACGCCGTTTCAGGACGAACACCGGGACGAACGGTTTGGCTTCCCGGAAGATGTCCGGCGTCATCTCGGGCAGTATGTAGCGCGGCGACGATTCGATCCCGATGATCCCGAGCGCACTCGCGCCCAGTCGGACGGCGGCGCGGGCGTCTTCCGCGTTGGTGATCCCACAGATCTTGATACGTGTCACAGTTTCCACCGTTTCCGCCGAGGTGATCGATTAGTGTGTGGGAAAATCATAATCTATTGTACGGGGTGGATGCTTCTTCCGCCCAACTACGCCATTGTACCGTCCTCGCGAGCTGATACTTTCGTCTAATCGTTTGGTAGCGGCTTGCCCTTCCGCCGTAGCCACGGGTCGCATCACCGCCCCTAAGATACGCCCGACGCAACGTGCTCGATCTTACGAAGGTATCGGAGCGATTCCCGCTTTCGGCGATCGTGTCGTTTACAGGGTATACTCGCTCAAGTAGAATCGATGCGACCCCATAGGGGCGTCGGCATCTGGATTCCGCCCGCGCACGAGCGTCACCTGATCTGCCCCACCGGACCTGCACGACGCAGGTTTCGTCGCGCATAGAAAAGGCACGGCATCATGGTTTCTTCGGTGAGCGACGACAACGGTAGCTACAACACCATTAAATATGGCGATGACCTCTTCACCACGCGAGGGTCGGAACGACGGGCAATGGACGAGGGGGAATTGTTCACGCCGCACCCTGCAAAACACGACTCGATGAGACATCCTCCTCGCCGTAGCCCCGGGGTGGTGCGTGGACACGCCCGCGATGCGTTCGTCTCCCGCGACGGATCGGCAAGGCGATCCAATCAGTTCATTTCCGAGGTGATTTTTTGAGTCATTACAAACCGCCGCGCGGGTCGCCGCCGCCTTTCGTCAGTGTCGCGGAGATGTTCTACCTTATGATGGATGCCGCCAAGGACTATTCCATCTTCTTCACCGACCCCCAGGAGCGCATCGTCTTCTGGAACGCGGGCGCGGAGCGCATCATGGGCTGGACCGAGGACGAGATCGTCGGTCGGGACGCCCGAGTCATCTACACCCCCGAGGACCACGCGAAGGGCGATCCCGAGCGGGAGTTGGCTATCGCGGCGGCGGAGGGGACCGCTACGAACGAGCGGTGGCACGTCCGCAAGGACGGGTCCCGTTTCTGGGGCAGCGGCATCGTGAACGCGCTCCGCGATGAGGCGGGCGAACTGCGCGGCTTCTGCAAGATCATGCGCGACCTGACCGAGCGAAGACGGCTGGAGGAGGAGCTAAAAGCCGCCCTCGACAAACAGAACCGCGTCATGGAAACGCTCCAAAACTCGCTCCTCATGGTGCCGCCGCCCGACGCGTTTCCTGGGCTTGCCATCAAACCGCTGTATGAGTCGGCCTCCGACGACACGCTGGTCGGGGGCGACTTCTTCGACACATTCGCGCTCGCGGAAGACACTATCGCGCTGGTAGTCGGCGACGCCACGGGGCACGGGATCGAGGCGGTGATGTATACCTCCGAGGTAAAATTCGCGCTACGGGTTCTTCTGCGTGAGTACCCGAACCCTGCTGTCGCGATGGAGCGGCTGAACGCCTTTCTGGTAGACAAGACCCGGCTCGATCCGTCGCGTACAGGCAACTCCTATATCGCCCTCGCCGTGTGCGTGGTGGACACGCGGGCGCAGGAACTTTCCTGCGCCTGGGCGGGCATCGAGCCGCCGTTCGTCTTGCGGGCGGACACGGACGAGGTGACGGAACTGATGGAATGCGGCGGTCCGCTGCTGGGAGTGGACGTGGGGGTGGAATATCGCGCCCAGAGGGTTTCGCTCGGGGTGGGCGACGTTCTCGCGATGAGTTCGGACGGGCTGACCGAAGCGCGGAGACGGAACAACCAGGGACGCATCGAGTTTTTCGGCTACGACGGGCTGACGGCGGCGGTGCGCGAGGAAGTGGCGCGGCACCCGTCCTCGCTGGGCGACGCGGGGGTGGCGG
>JACMIS010000375.1 GCA_014381035.1 Armatimonadota bacterium | reverse complement strand
TGTCGTCGGTGTGATCGAGTCCGGGCAGGGGCGCGGCGACAAAACATTCGCATTGCGCGGCGACATGGATGCTCTGCCGATCCAGGAAGAGCGCGAAACATCGTATAAAAGTACGGTTCCCGGCGTCATGCACGCATGTGGTCATGACGGACACACCGCGAATCTGATGGGCGCGGCATTAGTACTGAACGCACTGAAAGCCGTTCTGCCGCCCGGTCGCATCAAACTGGTCTTTCAACCCGCCGAGGAGACGGTACGCGGCGCGGATGTCATGGTGGCGTCCGGTGTGGTAGATGATGTGGATGCGATTGTGATGTTGCATGGCTGGCCCGTGCTGGCTCCCGGCATAATTGGCGTGCGCAACGGTCCGGTGATGGCGTCGAGCGATCAATTTTTGCTGACCATCAACGGCAAGGGCGGGCACGGTGCGTATCCGCACGACACGATTGACCCTATTGCTATCGGGGCGCAAATCGTCAGCAATCTACACAGCATTGTCGCACGCGAGATTTCCCCGGTACAACCCGCCGTGATCTCGGTGACGCAGTTTTTCGCCGGAACTCCGGCAGCGACGAACATTATTCCTGGCATGGCGAAGTTAGGCGCGACGGTGCGCGCCCTTTCCCCCGACGTTCGCAAAACCCTGCCCGAGCGTATCGAGCGAGTAATCGCCGGAATCTGCGCGGCACACCGGGCAACGTACGAATACAAGTACAGCCATGGTACCCCGGTCACCGTGAACGATACGGGCATCACCGACTTGATACGCGAGGTCGGGCGGGATGTTCTCGGTGGGGAAAACGTCGTCGAACTCCCGGAACCGACCATGGGGGCGGAAGATTTTGCTTACTATCTGGAAAAAGTCCCCGGCGCGATGTTCCGCCTCGGCACGGGCTGCGAATATCTCCTGCACACCCCCAAGTACGACTTCGGCGACGCCCCCCTCGAAGCAGGCATCTCGATGATGGCAGAAACGGCGCGACGGTTTCTGACGCAAGGAAAATAACATGAAAAGGAAAATAACATGAAATTGTTGATTTGGTTAGCGGTTTCGTTTTGGGCAATGATGCCGTATGTCGTGTGGGCGCAAGACCCAAACCCGATGGCACAAATCCAGGCTTCCTACATAGAAGGCAACGTTCCTGTTGCGAAAGACTTCGAAGCGTTTCTGAGCCGGGATTTGCGAACCTATTTCAAGGCACGACTGAAAAAGCCGGTCGAGGTCAAATACGAACCCTTACGTAATGGGGCGACTCAAAGCGGAGTTTCGTACCCGAAGTACTACCTGTGGGTGACGGTGTTTGTCAACAAAAAAATGATGACCCAGGGTGCCGTTCGGGTCGCGGCGGTTGATAAGAAACGGTTCGACATAACGGACTTTCTTTCCGTAAGCGAACTGAGGAAATCCCCGGAAGCGATTGATAGCACATTCCCGATTCCTGTTGGGGTGAAAATTCGTGAACGATTACAGCGTTCGGGCACGACAAAACAAAAGTAGCAATTGCTTGCAGGTGAGAAACAGCGCAAGGCGCAGAGGAGTTTCCAGAGCGAAACGGTAAGTCGTGACGACGCTCGCTCTATAATCGTAGCGCGACCATCGCTTGATGCAGCGAACTGATTGTGAAAAGGAATGTGACGGCGATCAGTGAGGGGTAGTGGAAGCGGATTCGGGAACTTGACGACGTAGCACAAAATCGGTTAGCATTTCCTTACGAAGATGCCCGCTCCGTGCGGAACGAATAACCTTATGCCAACCATTGCTGTACTTGCCGGGGACGGAATCGGTCCCGAAATCATCGCCGAGGCGAAAAAAGTCCTTGTCGCTCTTGATGAACGCTATGATCTCGACCTGACGCTGACTGATGCTTTAGTCGGCGGCGTCGCGTATGACGAGACCGGACACCCGCTTCCACCGGCGACGCTGGAATTGTGTAAACAGTCCGATGCGATCCTGCTCGGTGCCGTCGGCGGTCCGAAGTACGATACTATCGAACCCGCCGATCTGCGCCCCGAACGCGGCGCGTTGTTGCCGCTCCGCAAACATTTGGAGCTGTTCGCCAACCTGCGCCCGGCGACACTCGCTCCCGCACTCGCGTCCTCGTCCCCACTCCGCGCCGACATTGTCGAGGGCGGTCTGGACGTTCTGGTCGTGCGCGAACTGACCGGGGGCTTGTACTTCGGGCAGCCGAAATCGAACGATGGCGAACGCGCCGTGGATACCTGTGTTTACACGAAGCCGGAAATTGTGCGTATCGCCCGGATCGCGTTCGAGGCGGCACGCAAACGTGGCAAGAAACTCTGCTCGGTGGACAAGGCGAATGTGCTGGAAACGTCGCGGCTATGGCGAACTGTGGTTCACGAAGTCGCGAAAGATTACCCGGACGTGCACGTATCGGACATGTTGGTGGACAATTGCGCCATGCAACTCGTGCGCAACCCGCGCCAGTTCGACGTGATTGTCACGGAAAACCTGTTCGGCGATATACTTTCCGACGAGGCATCCATGCTCTGTGGTTCGCTCGGTATGCTCCCCTCGGCGTCGCTCGGCACCCGCCAGACAGTGTTCGGAACCTTCGGCTTGTATGAGCCGTGCCACGGCTCCGCGCCGGACATCGCGGGGCAGGGCATTGCTAACCCGCTTGCCACCATCCTTTCCGCCGCGATGCTCCTGCGCTACTCGCTGGGCGCGGAAGACGCCGCACAGGCGGTTGAGTTAGCCGTCGCGAATGTGCTCAACAGTGGTTTGCGCACCGCCGATATTGCCACGGCTGACGAAACCGCAATCGGCACCGTGACAATGGGTGACGCGGTGGTCGCGGCGTTGGAAAGCGATGGTGAGTCTCTGGCGCGGGATTAGCCGACAGACGGGCGGCACCCCCCGAAACACGGCTTACCGCCCGTCTTTGCCGAACAAAAATATCAATACGTCGCCGAATCGCGCCGCCCATGCCGGTTCGTTGTGCCCCGCACCGGAAATCTCGCGGTAGGCAAGGTCCGCCCCCGGTTTCCAGCCGCGCTCTATCAACGCGTCTCGCAGCACCTGCGCATCCTGCAACGCTACACCTTCTTTGTCTTCCGCCGTGCCGACGTCGACCCAGAGGTGGATCGGCTTTTTCGGTGCGTCGCTCACGGTCCTCAGGACAGCCCGATCCGCCCACCACACGGACGGTGAAAGCACCGCCGCCTTGCCCCAAACATTCGGTACGGTCAGCGATTGGTGCAAGGAAAACAGACCGCCGAGCGACGACCCGCCGATAGCCGTGTTCGTAGCGTCAGTCTTCGTGCGGAACGTGCGGTCGACCGTCGGTTTCAGCGTCCCTGCCATCCACTTCCCGTAAGTGTCCGCGCCGCCGCCCGCCTTGAATTTCGCGTCTCTTACCGGCGTATACTCGTTCACGCGTTCCGCCCCGGCGTTATAGACCGCGACCAGTATCACCGGTTCGATCTTGCCAATAGCCTCTAAAGCGTCCGCCGTCTCGTCGGCTTTCCATTCATTCCCGCCGATAAACGCGGTCGCGCCATCGAATACATTCTGCCCATCGAGCAGGTAGAAAACCGGGTAACGCCGGTTTCTGTTCGCGGGGCTGTCATACCCGCTCGGGAGACGCACCAGAACCGTGCGACCGGAAACGGCAAGGGCGCGAATATCGCCGGACAGGGTGCAGGGCACGCCGACGAGCGCGGGGAGGGGGGCTATCACCGGAATCATGCCCTCTTGTATCGCCCCCAAACCCGTTGGGGCAAGATATTGTGATAATCCAATATCCCCTTGGTTACCCGTGTACGAGCCGGTCCAGACGGGCGAAATAATCCGGGAACGTTTTGTTGACGCAAGCCGGGTCGGCGATCTGTACGCCGGGCACGCGCAGTCCGATCAGCGCGAATGCCATTGCCATGCGGTGATCGTCGTAAGTGCGGACGGGTTCTGTCGGGAGAATCCGGTCACAGGGGTACACGGTAAAGCCGTCTTCGCGTTCGTCGACGCGGACACCGAGGCGGCGCAGTTCGGTCACGGTCGCCGCGATGCGATCCGTTTCTTTATGCCGGATATGTCCGATGTTTTCGATCACGGTCGGCGTGTCGGCGAACGGCGCGACGGCGGCGAGTGTCATCACCGTGTCAGAGATCGCGTTCATATCGAACGTGCCCCCGGTGAGCGGGTTTATACGCGTGACAGCGATATGGTCTTCGCCTTTTTCTACGTCGCAACCCATCGCGGATAAAACATCCACGAACGCCGCGTCGCCCTGTAAGGCGTTCCGTCCGATGCCCGGAACGCGCACGGTGCCACCGGTGATCGCCGCCGCCGCCCAGAAGTAGGTCGCCGAAGACGCGTCCGGCTCGACAGCGTAGGTAACGGGGGACTGGTAAACCTGATTGCCGGGAATGCGAAAGGTACGTCCATCATCCGAAACACGGATGATGCCCCCGAAAGCACGAACCATTTCGACCGTGATCGTGATGTACGGCGCGGATAAAAGGGGACCGTCAACGACGATAATGGTCTCGTCGCCCTTGGCGCAGGGCGCGGCGAGCAAAAGACCGGAAAGGAACTGGCTCGATTTGTCGGCGCGAATGGTACAGGTTCCGCCGTGCAGACCGTCCGCGTTGATGCGCAGGGGGGGGCATCCGTTTCCGGCAACACTTTCGGCATGAACCCCCAACGCCTGAAGTGCGTCGAGCAAGTCGCCGATAGGTCGCTCCCGCATCCGGGCCACGCCGTCCAGAAGAAAAGTGCCATGCCCGAGCGCGGCGAGCGGGGTGACGAATCGTGCGGTGGTGCCGCTATTGCCGACAAACAAGGCAGCAGTACGGTTAGCCGGGATCGCGCCACCCTGACCGTGAACCGTGATGTGTTCCCGTGTGGATTCTTCGTCGACAACGAAACCGAGCGCACGCAAACAGTCCATCATCCGTGCGGTGTCGTCCGCGAACAGGGCGTCGGTCAAAACGGTCGGACCGTCCGCGAGGGCGGCGAGGGCGAGAGCGCGATTCGTGATACTTTTACTACCGGGAACGGGGGCGATTCCCGAGACGGGACCGGATGCGGGAACAATCGGAAGTGGATCGGTTAACAGACTCATGCCGTCATCCTACCGCTTTCCACGTCTGTCTATCAATGCAACCGCTTCCGACCGGTCTGCTTCTTCGGTGCTTCTTTCGGGACTTCCTTCGGCGCGAAGTCGTTCATCGCCTTCTTCAATCCAAAAAACAAGCCCATGCAAACCAGAATAACTAAAAACCAGGTCCCACCGATACGGCGTGTTCCCTTGAAGCAAAATAAAATGGCAAGCGTGGTCAGAATCCATGCCCAGATTTGAAACTCGTTGGGGACCAGATACAGTTTTTTGATTATTTCAATGTTTTTGTCCATGCGTAGCGAAAGCCCTCGTTTCTTTCATGCCATATATTTCGGGCGAATGCGAGGGAAACTTTCGCTATATTATTTTGAAGACCAGTTCCACGGGATAAAAAACGCCGCCGAAGGGTGACGTGGTGAGTGTCAGACCATTCGCACCGACAACCGCTTCGCAGAAGACTTTCCAGCGAGTAGCCGGAATAATGCCTGTCTGGTGCAATGCTCCGTTCACCGAACCCACCATTCCCGCTTGACCACCGCGCGGCGAGAACGATACCCGCACGCGGCTGCCCATCGGGGCGTCCACCTTGAAGGAGTACATCATGCCATAGGTGCCATCCAGATGCTTGCTCATTCCGGCTTCGGGAACCCCGATCCGGTGCCGATTGATCGCGCCTTTCGAGAGCAATACATCTACCTCGCGGCGCGGACTGTCAATCGCGACGACCCGCGCACCGGGAACCGTCCATTTATTGTGTCGCCAGTAGATACGCAGGCGAACATCACTCTTCGCCGTCACTGTCACGACACCGGAAGCGGTTTGTCGCGCCCCCACATTCATCGCGAAGTGTGCCCCCCCTTTTTTACCGGTGTATGGTTTTGTCGGCGCGGATAGGAATCGTGCCATCGCCTGACGCCCGGCGATGGTCGGGTCGCGGTGGGCGTTGGCGAAGCCCTTTCGCGCCGAGAATTTCAGCGTCTTGTTGGCGTCGCCGGAAAGGGCGAGTACCAGGTTTCCGCGGGTGCGTGTCGTGTTGTTGTAATGGAAGAAAATCGTGTATGTCTGCCCAGCACGGAGCATCGTATCTGCATGGGTTCCGGGTACAGTAATCTTTTCCGGGTTGTTGCAAAACAAAAGTTTGTCGGCTGCCAGCGCGGGGCGCGGGAGGACAATCGGTGCGAACAGAACGGTCAGCACCGACACGAGAAGCACAAAAAACGGTTTTATACCGAGCATGGGACCTGCCTTGAAGCGGGCGGCAGATTTGGGTAGGGAGACCGCACCGTCTTCTAATCACTATTACTATTTTCGGACGGTGTTCCGTTCCGCAACAGGGCGGTTTGCGGTATTCTGATTCCATGGATGAAGCACGAAACTGGTACCCGTATGAGTCGGGCGAAACGATGGGGAAGCGAGGACCCGCGGCGGGTCGTATTTTGTGCGATGAGGAGTGGGGCGACTCCGAAGAACCCGAAGACGCCGACGCCAGGATGACGCTGGAAACACTTCCTGATGGCGACTTCGCAGTGACCGCGAATCTCTACGGCGGGTGGCTACAGGAGACAGCGCGATTCGCCGACGAAGCGAGTGCGGCGGCGGCATACACACGGGCGGCAGCGGAACTGTCGCACCTCGCCGATTTCATCCCCGATGAAGAGGAGCGCGATATGGCGGGGGCGATAGAAACGCTCAACCGTGAGGTTGCTGCTTTCGCCGTCCGCTTCGGCGGAGAACCCACGATATGACCGACGAGGAGATGGGGCGGGTCCTGAAAGCCCTTGCGGACCCGAACCGCCGCCGCATTCTGGAATTGCTCGCCGAACAGGAGGCGACCTGCAACCTGAACCCGTCCGGCGGGGTAAATTGCTCGATGGTCACGGAGCAGATGACTATCTCTCAGCCGACGGTCTCGCATCATATGAAAGAACTTGCCGCCGCGAACCTGATAACCATGACGGCGCACGGTAACGCCGCGTTATTAGCCTTGCGTCGCGACACGTTCGAAACGCTGTTCTCCGTTTTACAAAAGCGATTTCACCTTCCGGAAAAATAATCCGCATCTATGGAACCGAATCCTTTACATTGATTGTTATCTATATTGAAGTTTGTCAATATAGATGGCTTCGGACGAAAGGGTTTTACCATGGGACGATTGAATGAAAAAGTCGCGCTAATCACGGGGGCGACTTCCGGTATCGGGGCGGCGACGGCGGTTTTGCTCGCTAAAGAGGGTGCGAAGGTGGTCGTGTCCGGGCGGCGCGAGAAGGAAGGGCTGGCGGTCGTCGAGGAGATTACGAAGGCCGGCGGCACCGCGCACTTCGTGCAAGCGGACGTCGCGAAGGAGCAGGATGTCAAGCAGCTGGTGGTAGCGACGGTCGCGATGTTCGGGCGCCTGGATGTGGCGTTCAACAACGCCGGCATCG
>JACMIS010000374.1 GCA_014381035.1 Armatimonadota bacterium | reverse complement strand
CGGCGAAATCGAAGGAAAACAGCAAGGGCTAACCCGGAAGGCAAAACTGAAACCCCGCACCGCAGGTGAAACCGATCCAACGATGCGTTGGCGCCGTCCGCGAAGGACAAAAACAGAAACAAAAAGAATCTTCATGTGGTACGGTACAATCGGAACTACAATGCTTCTTGAAACACCTCGTTTGTCGCTTCCCATGCTTTCCGACAACTTCGGTCGGCGCGTCGAATACCTGCGCATCTCCCTGACGGACCGATGTAATCTGCGGTGCGTGTACTGCATGCCGGAAGAAGGGGTGCCCTATGAGCAACTGGACAACGTTTTATCGTTCGACGAAATAGAGCGGATCGTGCGCGTGCTTGCGGGAGTTGGTTTAAAGAAAATTCGGCTGACCGGGGGTGAACCACTGGTGCGTAAGAACGTCCCGGATCTTGTCGCCCGGCTGAACGCCATTCCCGGCGTTCGCGAGGTGACACTTACCACGAACGGCATCCTGTTTCCGCGTGACGCCCAGGCATTAAAAGATGCCGGGATGCAGCGCGTGAACATTAGCATGGACACGCTGAAGCCGGAACGGTTTGTGGAAATCGCTCGGCGACCGGAATACGCCCGTGCCCATGCCGGAATCGAATCCGCGCTCGCGATGGGGTTTGACCCGATCAAACTCAACTGTGTCGTCATGCGCGGTGTCAACGATGACGAGATCAACGACTTCGCCCGCTTGACGGTCGATACACCCCTTCACGTGCGCTTTCTGGAATACATGCCGATTGGAATGGTCACGCCGCCCGCGTGGCGCGCCCGGTACGTTTCGAACGAGGAAGTTTTGACACGACTTCAGGAAAAATGGGGCGTGTTACACCCTGTCGAGAGCGACGCCGCCTCGACATCGCGCACGTTCCGTATTGCCGGGGGGCGGGGCACGGTTGGCGTGATCAACCCGATCTCACACCGGTTCTGCGAAGGGTGCAACCGTCTCCGTCTGTCCGCGAACGGTAGGCTGATCCCTTGTCTCGCCGATAACTACGAGTACGACCTGATGACGCCACTCCGCACGGATTGCACGGATGGCGAGATCATCGGTCACGTGCGAAACGCGTTGACGCACAAACCGGTCCAGTCCGATTTTGAAGGCAGATTATCCAAAGGGGGCAGTCTGCGAATCATGGCACAGATCGGCGGATAACGCAACTATTTTGCGGCTCATGTAAATTACAGGTGCGGATACTGCTTGCTCTCCGTAAAATAGAGAAACAGTTATTTTTAAAGGATAGAGCAAAATGCAAAAACCGAAAAATGATATTGGGCGAATGGCGTTACTGGTTCTGGTCGTGCTGGGAGGGATCGGAGCTCTCGTCGCCATCAACCGCGCGAGCGAGCAAGCCGCGAAGACTACCACCGTTGAAGCCGTCGGGCATGACCACGATGGCGACGGCAAACCGGATGCGAACGACACCCATTAGCGTGACCACCGCCAATTGCTCGTGGGGCTTAAAGAGAGAACCCATCCAATAAACCGGGAAGATCTCGTACCAGACGATAGCTTGGGTCGGAGACAGTTCCAGTGTAATGACTCCCCCGACAAACCCGACGATGCACTATGTTTGCGGGGTGTTCACCGTGTAAGATGCCGTCAGGTTCAGACCGGTCGCATGCAATTGCATGCGTCAGTTCCGCCCGCAACATACACGGACAGTAGTGTTTGAACGATAGCGGGCTACTTTGCCGCGTTGATACAGGCGGGGCATATTCCGGGGAATTGAACGGAGTCCAGTTTCAGCACATAGCCATTGGCGGCGGACTGTAAACGCCGGACGGTCGCGGGAGGCAATGGGGCACACATATCGGCGACGGAGCCACACTGCTGGCAAACGATGTGATGATGCGGCGACGCGGAAACATCGTAGCGGGCAACGTTCGCGACAAAACCTCGCCCGATCTGTTGTTGCTCGACGAGGGCATCCAGGGCGCGGTACACCGTTGCCAGCGACAAGCCGGGAGCTATCTGGCGCACTTCCGCGAATATATCGGCGGCGGTTGGATGGGTCGCTCCTAACACACGAACGGCTTGGAGCACGGCTCGCCGCTGTATTGTGTTGCGCGTCCGCTTCGGTGTTTCGTTATGGGGTGACAATATGCCCGCTATCATCGCGTATCAATGCTTTCGTGTCTACTCTGATGATTTTATTGTACCGCACGTTTCACTTCGACTGCTACGCAACCCGCGCCACAGAATCGAGCGGTCGCATGGGTTGAAGATTTAACAGTTTCTTAACAAAACTCTCAATACCCTGTGGTAATAATAAGGTAAGGTTCGGTATATACCACTCGAAAGAACCGAAAAAACTTATGCAAAATCTAAACAACATCAAACCCACCCGGACAAGCGGCTTCACACTCATCGAATTGCTCGTCGTTATCGCGATTATCGCCATCCTCGCTGCGATTCTGTTCCCCGTCTTCGCCCAAGCCCGCGCCAAAGCACGTCAATCGGCGTGTTTGTCAAATATGAAGCAAATCGGGATTGCTATTTTGAGCTATAGCCAAGACTTCGATGAACTCATTGTGCCCTCCGAAAACTACCCCAAAGGAACATTGGCAACAGGGGCTCTGTCGTGGCCGTCGATGATTCAACCGTACATCAAGAACGCTGAGGTTTTCGTTTGCCCCAGTGCAGATGAGGACTCTTTTCGCGGAGACCCCCAGCAAATAGCTCCTGCTGCTCGCCGATATGTCGGTGTTACGCTTGGCGATGGGAGCACCCTCAATGGAACCGACGGACTACCTAACAATAAGGTGCCGCGATTATCCTATTCACGGAACCTAATCCCGTCAATAAACGGGGGGGCTTGGGATGCGATGATTGCAAACCGACCTACGAATCAAGGGAAAACCTACCCGGGTTTCGTGAACTATACGAACAACCGGAAGTGCGGGTGGGTCGGTCTTGGGCTTCTCGGAGGCGGTACAGGGACTACTACCCCGATTTCGTTGTCTGAAGTTGGGGATCCGGCAGGCACAATACATATCGTGGATGGCATGGCAGGTGGTGCCCCACCCGCAGTTTCGACAACATATGGGAGTTCGATGCGTGGACT